>CAYFSN010000134.1:0-2758 GCA_964345845.1 uncultured Christensenella sp. | reverse complement strand
CATGACCGTGTATGACAACATGGCCTTTGGCCTCAAGCTGCGCAAGACCCCCAAGGATGAAATCAAGCGCCGCGTAGAAGCCGCCGCCCACATCCTGGACATCACCTACCTGCTCAACCGCAAGCCCAAGGCGCTCTCCGGCGGTCAGCGTCAGCGCGTTGCGCTGGGCCGTGCCATCGTTCGTGAGCCCAAGGTCTTCCTGATGGACGAACCGCTGTCTAACCTGGATGCCAAACTGCGTGTTGCCATGCGTACGGAAATTACCAAGCTGCATCAGCGCCTGCAGACCACGTTCATCTACGTAACCCACGACCAGACGGAAGCCATGACCATGGGTTCCCGCATCTGCATCATGAAGGATGGTTTCATTCAGCAGGTGGATACCCCCCAGAACAACTACGACTATCCCAACAACAAGTTCGTTGCCGGCTTCATCGGCAGCCCCCAGATGAACTTCTTTGATGTCAAACTGCAGGCGGAAAACGGCAAAGTGTACGCCCTGTTTGGCGACAGCAAGATCTTGGTGCCCGATGAGAAAATCAAGCGCCTGGTGGACGAAAGCTACATCGGCAAGGAAGTCACCATGGGCATCCGTCCTGAAAACATCAGCGATGATCCCGCCATTGTGCAGGCGAACCCCGAATCCGCCATGAAGGTGCACGTGGAAGTCACCGAGTTGATGGGCTCTGAGACCTACCTGTATCTGTCCACTGCCGCCAAGGAAGAGAACGTGGTTGCCCGCGTTGACCCCCGCACCACCACCCGCACCGGTGATGATGTGGTTGTGGCGCTGGATACCAGCAGGCTGCACTTCTTCGACAAAGATACCGAGGCCACCATCCTGTCCAGGTAATCCCTCAACATACCTTGCTGCCGCGGCGTTTGCCGCGGCAGTTTTTTGTCCCCTTCAGTGCAGGTTTACAACGGTTGGTTTGTGAAAAGCAACATGCATATTTTTAACCGATTCGCAACAAAGCTCAGCCGCCCGAAAGGGTGTTCGTGTGGACAGAAACTGGGGATGTTCGGATTTTGAACCCTGTGGATAATTTTTAAGAACTTCACCCCAAGTTTACAAAATCAAGCAAAATGTGGGAAAAACACCCTGTTGGAACACTCGTTCTGTGGATAAACCTGTGGACAGTGTGGATATGTATGGACTTCGACCCCTTTGAATAAGTTACAGCAACTTTAACGTATAGGGTTGCTCACCAAGCGCCGGAAGTGTCGGATTCATCGTCCGACAATTGCATAACCATCGAAAATATATTCATTATATGCCTGTATATAAATGCCTTATGCATTCCATGGATGTGGATAAGCAAAATTGTCATGATTGCGCATGTGCTTACCGAGGGTGCATATCAATGGACCCAGCCAGCCGGGTTGCTTGAATTCGCAACCCGCAGCGTCTATACTAACAGCAATACAGCGTTGGCCGGATTGTCGGCGCACAATGGGAGGATATGAATGCCAATCCGCGTCATTGCCGTGGGCAAAACCGTACAGCCTTGGTTAGCGGCCGTACAGGAGTATGAGAAGCGGTTGGGTAGGTATGACCGCCTGGAGGTCATCGAGTTGCCCGACTTGAGGGAACCCCAGCACATGAGTGACGCCGCACTTGAAGAGCATGTGCGCAGGGAAGGGGAACTGATTTGTAAGCGCCTCCGCCATGATGACCATGTCATCGCACTGTGTATTGAAGGAAACCAGCACACCAGTGAAGTGTTCGCTGAGAAACTATCGGCCCTCCGTGTCAGTGGGAAAACGCCCTGTTTTGTCATTGGTGGCTCCTTGGGGCTGTCGCGTGAGGTGGTGGCCAGGTCGGATGAGCAATTGTCGCTCTCTCAAATGACCTACCCGCACCAAATGGCACGGGCGGTGCTGGCGGAGCAATTGTACCGCGCGTTCAAAATCATCGGTGGGGAAAGGTACCACAAGTAATGTACCTGACACAGATGCGGCTGCACGACTTTCGCAGTTACCGGCAGTTGAAGTTGCTGCCGCCCCAGGGCATGACAGTGTTTGTGGGCGAAAACGGTGCCGGCAAAACAAATTTGCTGGAAGCTGTGCATTTATGCTGCCTGGGGCGAAGCCACCGCACCAGTGTGGACCAGGAGATGATTCGCCTGGGTGCTGATACCTGCGCGGTGCACGCGACGGTTGCGCGCGATGGCAGGACGGATGAGGTGGGGGTGCGGTTGTACCAGCAGCAGCGGCGCCGCAAACTGGTCTATGTGGATGGCAAAACCGTGTCCCGTTTGGGCGACCTGATGGGGCACATGACCTGTGTGATGTTTTCACCAGAGGATATGGCGATTGTGAAGGGTGCTCCACAGGTTCGGCGCAGCTTTCTGGACATGCTGCTCTCCCAGTGCCAGCCGGCCTATTTCTATGCCATCCAAACATATCACGCGGCGCTGAAGCAGCGCAATGCGCTCTTAAAAACATTGGCCAAAAGGGGAGGCAACCCCAAGCAACTGGAGGTATGGGACGAGCAACTATCAAAGGCTGCCGCCCCCATTGTGCGCATGCGCCAGGAGGCGGCCCTCACCCTGAGCGATCTGTCAAAAGCGCACTACACCTTTATCTCCGGCCGGGAGCCGGAGGTGTTTGTGCTGCGCTATCAAAGCAGCCTCTCAGGCCCCCAAGATCCCGGACAGATGCTGATGGATCAGCTGGCGGCAGCCAGGGAGGATGATATCAGGCGGCTAACCACCAGCGTTGGCCCCCACCGGGATGACCTGCGCCTGTTATTGTC
>CAYFSN010000133.1:0-2762 GCA_964345845.1 uncultured Christensenella sp. | reverse complement strand
CCTGCCGTCGCCCTTGGCGGAGTAAGGCGGCTGCGTCACATCAATACGGGTGATGTACGGACGGGTACGGGCTGACATTGTACCGATGCCAACTACTTCGATTTCGTACTCCGTGTCAGGCGTCAGGTTCGCCAGGGTTGCATGTGTGCGGTCTGTGACAGCTGTGGCCTTGCCATTGAGCAGGACGGCATATTGCTCCGGCGGCACGTCGGGTTTCTCCCACCAGAGGGTGATGCTTTGATCGGTGGTCAGGATATTTATAGTACTTTCCTTTCAGCTGTGCGTTTTCTACTGTACAGCATACGCTGAATGTGCCTTTGGGTCAAGTCTTACGAGCATTTTGAGGGGTTTGCAGTAATTTCTGCAAAGAAAAGCAAAGGCGGAAAGCCTTGCAAATCAAGGGTTTGCAGCTGATTGGCTGAAATTACTGTCGATTTACCCGAAGGACTGATTTGTTATACACTTGAAGCAGCAAAAGGAGCGGACGAACGGCTCCGCAGCGAAGAACGAAAGAGAGGAACATGGTATGCAGCGTACGATCAATCATGGACGGCGGAGCATGCGCTACCGTATGACCAGATGGCTGCGTTCGGTGAAGGACAACCGCTGGCTGTATGTGCTGGTGCTGCCTGCACTGGTGTATCTCATCATTTTTAACTACATGCCGATGTACGGCGTGCAGATCGCTTTCCGCAATTACAAGGTGACGAAGGGCATTCTGGGCAGCCAGTGGGTGGGGCTGAAGCACTTCAATACCTTCTTCAATTCCTATTACTGCGGACGACTGATCAGCAACACGCTGCTGCTGAACGTCTTCTGTCTGCTGTTTTCCTTCCCGATGCCGATTTTCCTGGCAATCGTCATCAACAATATTCGCAGCTCCAGGCTGAAGAAATTCACCCAGACCGCCATCTACATTCCCCACTTCATTTCAACCGTGGTCATGGCAGGTATTCTCTACATCCTGCTTTCCCCGACGAACGGCATTGTGAACCATGCGCTGACGGCAATGGGAATAGAGCCGATCTACTTCCTGAATGAAGCCAGCTGGTTCCGGCCGATCTACATCATATCCACCATCTGGCAGGAGGCAGGCTGGAGCTCTATCCTGTACATCGCAGCGCTGGCTGGTGTGGATCAGGAGCTCTACGAGGCGGCCACCATCGACGGTGCGAGCAAGTGGCAGAAGGTTC
Source organism: uncultured Christensenella sp. (assembly GCA_964345845.1). Taxonomy (GTDB): domain Bacteria; phylum Bacillota; class Clostridia; order Christensenellales; family Aristaeellaceae; genus UBA1038. Next base: position 1,569 of record CAYFSN010000133.1, on the reverse strand, counting down.
GCTACATCGACTTCCCCCACATCATCCCCACGGCGACCATGATGCTGATCCTCAACTGCGGCTCGCTCCTGTCCTCCTCGACCCAGAAGACGCTGCTGCTGCAGACGGCGGGCAACACCGCCACGTCCGACATCATCGGTACCTATGTGTACACGATGGGTATCGGCAAGGGCCAGTTCTCCTACACTGCGGCCATCGGCCTGGTGGTCAATGTGATCAACTTCATCCTGGTGCTGTCGGCCAACAAGATTTCCGGCAAGCTCCAGGGCGAGACGCTGTTCTGATGAAAGGAGGGAGATCCATGCAGGCAATCGCAAAGGAAACGCTTCCCCGCAAACACAAAATGCAGGAATACAAAGCAGACCGGATCTTCAACTTCTGCATCATGGCGCTGGTCATCCTGGTGCTGCTGATCACGATCTATCCGCTGTATCTGGTGCTGATCTGCTCGGTGTCCGATGCTGATCTGGTCATGACCGGTCAGGTGACGCTCTATCCCCGCGGGCTGACCTTCGATGGCTACAGCTCGGTGCTGCAGAACATGGAGATCTGGCGCTCCTACCTGAACTCCGTCGTCTATACGGTGTCGGGCACGGTGCTGAGTCTGATCGTGACCATGGGCGCGGCATTTGCCCTGTCCCGCAAATTCCCGGGACAGAAGCTCATCGCCTTCCTGTTCACCTTCACCATGTTCTTCAACGGCGGCACGATCCCGACCTTCCTGACCGTACGTGACGTCGGTTTGCTGGACACCATGACCATCTGCATCATCATGGGCTGTGTGTCGGTCTGGAACGTCATGATGGCCCGCACCTATATCAAAACCAACATCCCCGAGGCGCTCTACGAGGCGGCCCAGCTGGACGGTGCAACGCAGATCCAGTATTTCATCCGGATTGTGCTTCCCCTGTGCGGAACGATCATCGGCGTGCTGTCCGTGTACTACGGCGTGGCCAAGTGGAACGACTACTGGACGGGCCTGCTCTACATCCAGTCCCGTGAACTGCTGCCCCTGCAGACGATCCTTAAAGAAACCCTCGCTTCTCTGGAGAGCTCCCGCGAGCTGCTGATGAGCCTGGTCAGCGATACGGCTGAGTACGACGCAAAGCTGCTGGAGCGTGCGCAGATCGCCAAGTACTGCGTGATCGTTGTGTCCACCGTGCCGGCTGTGGTGCTCTACCTGGTGATGCAGCGCTTCTTCGCCAAGGGCGTGATGATGGGCTCCATCAAGGGATAACCCATTTTCAAACGCCGACGAATGTGTTAAAATCAGGGGAGAGGATCCCCTGAAATAATAAGGAGGAACCCAACATGAAGAGACTCGTTTCCCTCATCCTGGCAGCGATGCTGCTCCTCTCCCTGATGCCTGCGGCCATGGCCGACGGTGTCAAGGAGATCGACGTCATGGTCTGGTACCGCGACGTTGACGACCTGAACTTTGCCGAGATGGCCTACTACAACGATCCCGAAAACGGCATCACCGCCCAGAGCGGCGTGAAGGCCAATTTCAATCAGGTCAAGGGCGCTGACTGGTCCACCAAGCTGAACCTGGCGCTGGCTGGCGGCAAC
>CAYFSN010000132.1:0-2784 GCA_964345845.1 uncultured Christensenella sp. | reverse complement strand
CAGGAGCACGAGCCGGACATCTGGAACGCTATCCGCTTTGGCGCGCCGGTGGAAAACGTGGTGATGGACCCGGAAACCCGCGAACTGGACTTTAACGACGACAGCCTGACGGAGAACACCCGCGTGGGCTACCCCGTGGAGCACATTGACAATGTGCAGATTCCCGGCGTCGCCGGCCACCCCAGCACCGTCATCTTCCTGACGGCGGACGCCTTTGGCGTACTGCCCCCGGTGAGCAAGTTAAGCCGCGAGGCCGCGATGTACCACTACGTCAGCGGCTACACCGCCAAACTGGCTGGCACCGAGCGCGGCGTGACCGAGCCGCAGGCCACGTTCTCCACGTGCTTTGGCGCGCCCTTCCTGCCGCTGCCCGCCTCCCGCTATGCGGAGCTGCTGGGCCAGCGCATTGACAGCCACAACGCCAATGTCTATCTGGTGAACACCGGCTGGGCCGGCGGCAGCTACGGCAAGGGCGGTAACCGCATGAAGCTGCCCCTGACCCGCGCCATGGTCACCGCGTGCTTAAACGGTGAACTGGAAAAGGCCGAGTTTGTCACCGACCCCATCTTCAACGTGCAGGTGCCCACCACCTGCCCCGGCGTGCCGGACGAGGTGCTGGTGCCCGAAAAGATGTGGCAGGACAAGGAGGAGTACAAAAAGGTGGCCCACCACCTGGCCGGGCTGTTCCGCAAGAACTTCACCCAGTACAAGGACATGCCGGAAGCCGTGGTCAACGCCGGGCCCAAGGAATAAACGGAATAAAACCAACGCCATCGGGACGCGGGGAAACCTGCGTCCCGTTTGTGTTATGATGGCGGCATCACAAATATGCGGGAGGTATCCCATGCACCAGCCCATCCCCACAAAAAAGCAATTGGACTTTCTCAGCTGGCAGTACGGCGTGTTCTTTCACTTTGGCATCCGCAGCTGCTACCGGGGCAGCCAGGACTGGGACATGAAGAAGATGGACCCCGCCGCCTTTAACCCCACGCAGCTTGACATGGACAGCTGGATGACAGACATCAAACAAGCCGGCGCCCGCTACGCGGTGCTGACAGCCAAGCACCACGACGGCTTTGCGCTGTGGCCGTCCCAGTACACGGACTATTCGGTGAAGGCCACCCCGTGGAAGGCCGGCCAGGGCGACGTGGTACGCGAGTTTGTGGACGCGTGCCGCAGGCACGAGATCAAAGTGGGGCTGTACTACTCCCCCGCGCAGTGGGGCGCGGGGCCGGCCTTTCAGCCGGGCAAGGCCTATGACGACTACTTCATCGCCCAGTTGGGCGAGCTGCTCACCAACTACGGCGCCATTGACTACCTGTGGTTTGACGGCGCGGGGTCGGAGGGCCACACCTACGACAAGCGCCGCATTGTAGCCGCCATCCGTCAGTTGCAGCCGGACATCCTGCTGTTTAACCTGTGGGACCCGGACACCCTGTGGGCAGGCAACGAGGCCGGCTACGCGCCGCTTGATAACTTCAACTCCCGCCAGGGGCTGAAAGCAGAGCAGCTGCTCACCGCGGAGGATGACCCCCAGGCGCTCAAGTTTTTGCCGCTGGAGTGCGACACCAAGCTGCGCAGCACCTGGTTTGACTGTGAAGACAACCTGCACACTTTGAGAACCCTGCCCGAGCTGCTGGGTATCTGGGTGCATTCCGTTGGCCGCGGCGCCAACTTGCTGCTGAACATCGGCCCGGAGGCGTCCGGCCTGCTGCCCCAAGCCGACCGGGCGCGTTTGCTGGAGCTGGGGGCCGCGGTGCGCCGCCAGTACGGCACGCCGCTTGCGGACTTTGCCCTGACACGCACGCAGGATTGCCTCTGCCTGCAAAGCCCTGCGCCGCAACTGCTGGACCGCGTCGTGCTGACGGAAGACCTGACCCAGGGCCAGCAAGTGCGCGGCTTCTCGCTGTACATGGAGGCACCTGTGGGCCCGCCCATCCTGGTCTATCAGGGGCAGGCCATTGGCGCCATGCACATCTGCGTGCTGCCGGCACTAAGCACCCACCGGCTGACCCTGGTCTGCGAGCCCAAGGGATCGGAGGAGTACGTGACATCCATGCGCGCGTATTGTGCGGAATGCTAAGGGAACGCGGGATAGCGTTCGAGCCCTTACCCCGCCAACTATCATTTCCTCACAACGAAAAGCACCGCCGCCCATAAGGGCAGCGGTGCTTATTCCGGATATGGAGCGCGGCTCAGTGATAGCCGGCGTTACTTAATGTCTTCCCCCAGCCAGAAGCGCCTCATGGGCACAAACAGCGCCGTGCCCGCCACCAGGGCGATGAGCACGTCGGGCAGAATGTATCCGCCGTTGTAAATCAGCGAATAGACGGCGCTGGACAGCCCCTGTTCGTTGGGCCACAGGGCATCCCAGATCATCCAGCCAGACAGGAAGTGGCACACAAACCGCAGGGCGCCCGCCAGCACGATGCCGGCAGCCAGGGCGGTGAGGTCGTTTTTAACCTTTCCGCGGAACACGCCGCCCAGGCCATAGGCGGTGAAGGCCAGAATGTAGTCAAGCAAGGCGATGGCAATCATCTGCCACACGGTCTGCCCGTAGGTGACGTTGCTAAAGCCCATCATCATCTGCAGCAAAGCGAAGACAAACGCGCTGAACAGCCCCTGGCGGGTGCCCCAGCGCCAGCTGATGAGAATGATGGGCAGCATGCTGCCCAGGGAAACGCTGCCGCCAAACGCCCAGGGCGCTTTGAAGGCGACAAACTCGTTTAACACGGTGGCGATGGCCACCAGGATGGCGCTTTCCACCAGCATTCTGGTGGTGCG
>CAYFSN010000131.1:0-2846 GCA_964345845.1 uncultured Christensenella sp. | reverse complement strand
GCGGAGGATGAGTTCGACGCGCTGGATGAAGTGGATGACGACGATTTCTTGAACTGACCCCTAACGATTCTATGGCCGCGCATCAGGTTCTCTGGTGCGCGGTGCGTATTATTTGGTCTCTTGCAGGATTGCTTTAAGGTTCAACAATAGCTCTGGAAAATCATCTTGTATGGTATCCCAAACAATGTTTAGTTTAACCCCTTCATAACCATGGACGATACGATTGCGTAAGCCGCTCATCTGCCGCCACGCGATTTCAGGATGATGAGCTTTCAGGACGTCACTAATTGCTTGCTTTGACAACTCGCCGATTTGTAGGATGTTGAAAACACACGCCTCTTGGAGCATGGTGTTTGATTCGAATGCATCATAAGAGCACCCTTTGCAATAGGTGATGACGCGCTCGATGCGCTCGATTAGTTTCTCCAAGACGATGGGATCTTTCGCCGTATATTCACTGCTCATAGATAACAACCCCCGTCCGGCGGATTTCGTGATCGATTCGTGAACCTGGAACGATCTGCGACTGATCAATGAGATCAACATCACACTGAAGAGATTGGCTAACATCTTCCAGTAACCCGAAGAAGCGTAGACCCTTAAGGCCACTATCGACCATCAAGTCTACATCGCTTGATGCTGTCGCAGTGCCCTTACTGTAGGAGCCAAAGAGCGTCGCCTTGCGGACGCCGTTTTCCCGGAAGATGGGCGATAGCCTTTCTTGTACTTGTTGGACGGTATAAACCTGCTGCATGATGCGACCTCCTCCCCGAGAGCCTGTGTCTGTTTTTATTATACTCGATTCCTCGTTTCGTATCAACCATTGAAAGAAGGAAAAACATTGATTCTTAGTATCGATCTCGAAACTTTCAGCTCCGCGCCGCTCCCCAAATGCGGCGTGTACCGGTACGCTGATGCCCCCGACTTTGAGATCTTACTTTTCTCATACGCCTTCGACGACGGCCCCGTGCACACCATCGATCTCGCCTCCGGCGAGCGGCTCCCCGATGCTGTGCTATCTGCCCTGACCGACCCTTTATTTCTAAAGATCGCCTTCAATGCGGCTTTCGAGCGTATTTGCCTTTCAAAGCACCTTGGCCAGTGGCTCGACCCCGCGCAGTGGCGCTGTACCGCGGTCATGGCGGCATACCTGACGCTTCCAGCGCGCTTGGCCGATGTAGCCGCTGCCCTCAACCTCACGAAGCAGAAAATGGGGGAGGGCAAGGATCTGATCCGCTATTTCTCCATGCCCTGTAAGCCTACGAAGACCAACGGCGGACGCGAGCGGAATTATCCTTTCCATGCGCCGGACAAATGGGCGACGTACAAAGCCTACAACGCGCAGGACGTTGAAACGGAACGCGCTGTCCGCAGGGCGCTCGAGAAGCATCCCCTGCCGGAGCATGAGTGGGCGCTCTACGCGCTCGATCAGCGCATCAACGACCGCGGCGTGCGCGTAGATAAGCAGCTCGTCAAACAGGCGATCGCGGTCGATCAGGTGTTTTCGGAGCAAGCATATCAGCGGGCAAAGGATCTGACGGGGCTTGAGAACCCCGGGAGCGTTTCGCAGCTGAAGGCGTGGCTCGCAGATCAGAACATGCCGATGGAGAGCCTGGCGAAGAAGATCGTTCAGGAGAAAGCGAGAGACGCGGAGGGCACGGTGGCCGAGCTTTTGAACCTGCGGCTGGAGCTTTCCAAGACGAGCATCAAGAAGTACGAGGCGATGGCGAGGACGGTGTGCCGCGATGGGCGCGTACACGGCATGCTGCAATTCGGAGGCGCATCGCGCACAATGAGATGGGCAGGGCGTCTTGTCCAGGCACAGAATCTTCCCCAGAACCATCTACCCGACCTGGAGCTCGCCCGCGACATCGTGAAGGCCGGTGACGAGGAAGCGCTCGAGCTTTTATTTGGCTCTGTGCCGGGCACGCTCTCGGAGCTCATCCGCACGGCGTTCATCCCGAAAGACGGATGCCGCTTTATCGTAGCGGACTTCTCGGCGATTGAGGCGCGCGTGCTTGCTTGGCTCGCCGGCGAGGAGTGGGTGCTCGAGGAGTTCCGCGGGAAGGGGAAGATCTACGAAGCTACGGCCGCGCGCATGTTCCACATCCCCGTCGAGACCATCGTCCGGGGTCACCCCAACTACGAGTACAGACAGAAAGGGAAGCAGGCATCGCTCAGCTGCGGATACGGCGGCGGCGTCGGAGCATTAAAAGCAATGGGGGCGAGGATGCCGGAGGCGGAGATGCAGCCGCTTGTCGACGCTTGGCGCGCGGCCAACCCGAGCATCGTCGCTTTCTGGGGCGCGCTGGATGCCGCGGCGCGAAGGGTCGTGCGCGATCGCACCTCGGTCCGAGTCGGAAAGGTGATGCTTTTCTGGCAGGACAACCGCATGTTCATCGAGCTGCCCGCGGGCCGGCGGCTCTGCTACAACGCGCCGCGCCTCATTGAAAATCGCTTCGGCGGTACCGGCGTCGGTTATCTTGCGCCGGGCGCTAGTGGGAAGCTCATGCTGCAGGAGACTTTTGGAGGCAAGCTCGTCGAAAACATATGCCAGAGTGTCGCCCGCGACCTTCTCGCGCACGCCATGATGAACCTCACGGCCGCCGGCTATCCCATCGTGTTCCATGTGCACGATGAGGTAGTGCTTGAAATGCCCTTCGGCGAGGGCTCCGTAGAGGAGGCATGCGCCATCATGAGCGTCGCTCCCGCTTGGGCGGAGAACTTGCCGTTGCGCGCAGATGGCGGCGAGATGAAATTTTATCGCAAAGAGTAGACGCGCGCTCTCACCGTGAGGAACAGCGCGCTCACCGTGAGCGACAGCGCTCTCATCGCAAAGAGTAGCC
>CAYFSN010000130.1:0-2873 GCA_964345845.1 uncultured Christensenella sp. | reverse complement strand
GAAGCGGAAACCGTCACGGGGCTTAGGCTGCTGGACGAATATACCTTCTCCATCACGGTGTCCGCGGACCACTTGCCCTACTACTACGAGTTGGCCTTTGCGCAGGCGACGCCGTTCCCCCTGCATGTCATCGCCCCCGGCTGCGATGTGCTGGATGACGGCCAGGGTGCCTACATCAGCGGCGCCATGACGGCGGAGCTGCTCACTGAGAGTATCCTGCATCCTGAAACCGGATATCTGCACCACCCCAAGGTGACCAGCGGCGCGTACAGCCTGGTCAGTTATGATCAGGAAGCTGGCGTGGCAAAGTTTGAGCTCAACCCGCTCTTCAAGGGTAACCATCAGGGCAAGGTTCCCACGATTAAGAATGTGGAACTGCGGGAAGTAAACAATGAAGAACTGGTTGGCCTGCTGCGCACCGGTGAGGTGGACTGGGTAAACAAAATTACCTCGGGCACTGTCATTGACCAGTTGCCGTCCCTGCTGGCTACGCGTTCCGCCAACTTTCTGCCCTACCCCCGAAGCGGTTTTGCGTACCTGGCCTTCGCGGCGGAGCGCCCGCTGACGTCCTCCCAAACCTTGCGCCAGGCTATCGCGCACATGGTTGACCGCACCACGCTCATCACCGACTTCCTGCGCGGCAGAGGTGAGGCCGCCTACGGCTACTATGGCATGGGCCAGTGGATGCCGCAGCGTGCCGGTGAAGAGCTGCGTACAACCCTGGACATCTACAAGCCCGACCCCGCCAAGGTGGTGGCACTGCTGGAGCAGGACGGCTGGACCTTCAATGAGCAGGGCGAAGCTTACGCCGGAGAAGGGCTGCGGCACAGGAAAAACGGCGAAACGCTGGAGCCGCTCAAGCTGACCATGGCGGTAACCCCCGGCAACGTGGCGGCCAACATGGCAGCTGAAATGGTAGATGCGGGCCTGCAGGCCGCCGGCGGCGACCTGGAAATCTTCACCATGGAGATTCCCGAACTGCTGCAGCGCTACTACCGGCAGATTGACCGCGGCTATGACATGTTCTTCCTCGCCAGTAACTTCGCCTATGTGTTTGACCCATACTACACCTACAATACCGGCGATGCTTACCAGGGCGCGCTGAACACCTCTGGCCTGCGTGATGAAGCGCTGATGCAGGCAGCGATTGACCTGCGCCGTACCCGTGCAGGGGACGAGGACACCTACTATGCCCGCTGGATGGACTTCCAGCGCGCATGGGTGCGTGCCTTGCCGATGGTGCCGCTGTATACCAACACATACTTCGATGCCTTCAGCCCGCGGCTGGGCGCGTACGACCCGGCGGACTACAGCAGTTGGGCAGACGCCATTTTCTACATCACCTTGGACAAAACCAACTAGAATCCCCGGATGCGCTGTGCGGCTCGATCCAAGCCGCGCGGTGCACCCGATGATTTACCCCTGGTGGACCCTCCCTCCGCTCGCCGGTTTCCGATGACCGGCGGGCACTTTTTTTGTGAAACTGAACGCAAGCCTCAGCACCTCACTGCGCGGGCCTTTTCCCATCTCCGCGTTACCTTTTTCGCTCTGCGCAGCACCCTTATGCATCGTTTCCCCCCGGCTTGGCGCAACCATCGAAACCCCTCTACCCATTTGTGCACTGCTGCTTTGGTTCAGTATAAGTGTTCAGATTAGAGGCGAACATAGCTGACCAACATATGAATAATGTTCGGGAATCCGGTTGACACCTGCCGCGCCACTGCCTATACTGATGGCGTGCCGCGGCGATGGAGGACGGCCGCGGAGCGTGTGCGGCAGTCCTCCTTTGCGTTTTTCGAGGTATGTATGAGCAAAGTGGCCGTTGTCATGGGCAGTATAAGCGACTGGGCGGTGGCGGAGAAGGCTGTGGATACCCTGCGCGCCTACCAGGTGGAGCCGGTGGTGCGGGTGCTGAGCGCCCACCGCACGCCGGAGGAAACCCGCGCCTTTACCCGAACATTGGAGCAGGAAGGCGTCAGCGTGGTGATCGCCCTGGCAGGCATGGCGGCGCACCTGGCCGGGGCCATCGCGGCAGGCACGGTGCTGCCCGTCATTGGCGTACCGGTGGCGTCAGGCCCGCTCTCGGGACAGGATGCCCTGTTCAGCGGCTGCAGGAAGAAAGGGAACAGATGCGCCAGGCAGCGCTGGAAGCGGACCGGGTGCTGAACGAAAAGCTGATGAAAGGGCAGGGCTGAGAACATGGAAAAGCGGGACATGATTTACGAAGGCAAGGCCAAGAAAGTATACGCCACCGACCGGGAGGACCTGGTGGTGGTGAGCTACAAGGATGACGCCACAGCCTTCAATGGCCTCAAGAAGGGCACCATTCTGGGCAAGGGCGCCGTGAACAACCGCATGACCAACCTGCTGATGAGAAAGCTGATGGCTCAGGGCATTCCCACCCACTTTGTGGAGGAATTAAGCGAAACCGATACGGTGGTGAAGAAGGTGGCCATTGTGCCGCTGGAGGTCATTGTGCGCAACATCGCCGCGGGCAGCCTGTCCAAGCGGCTGGGATTGCCCGAAGGCACCCCCATGAAGGAAACGGTGATTGAGTACTGCTACAAGGATGATGCCCTGGGTGACCCCATGGTGAACGAGTATCACATCGCGGCCATGGGCTGGGCTACCCGGGAAGAAGTGGCGGCCATTGCCCGCTATGCTCTGCAGGTGAACAACTTTCTGCGCGCCTACCTGAAGGACCTGCATGTGGACCTGGTGGACTTCAAGCTGGAGTTTGGCCGCCTGCCCGACGGCACCATTGTATTGGCGGATGAGATTTCGCCCGATACCTGCCGCTTCTGGGACAGCCGCACCGGGGAAAAGCTGGACAAGGACCGCTTCCGCCGCGACCTGGGGGGCGCGGAAGACGC
>CAYFSN010000129.1:1411-2892 GCA_964345845.1 uncultured Christensenella sp. | reverse complement strand
CATGGTCGCTGCTGGGCGTAAAAACTCCCCGCCCCATTACGGACGATGCCAGCCGCGCCGCCAATTACTCCAACGAGGGCAGCGTGGGCTATAACCGCTATCAGAAAAACATCATGGGCATGTGGCTGGTCAATGAGCTGCAAAAGGAGCTTTGCAACGGTTTGGGCTTTGCGGAGATCGTGAACGCCGCAAAAGAAAGCGCCTGCGATGCACTTGTGGATACCAACGCCCCGGAATTTCTTGCTCCCAAGAGCATGAAGGCCGCCTTTGATCGGGCGACCGGCGGAAAGCTCGTCAGCATCGGCGACTATTTCCGCTGTGCCTACCGCAGCCTTGCGGAGAGCTATGCGAAAGCCCTTGCAGAGCTGGAGCGAAACACAGGAAAGCAATACGATAAGCTTTACATCGTGGGCGGCGGCGCGAAAAATGAGTTTCTCAACCATCTCACCGCCAGGGCCACAGGTAAGCAGGTCGTCGCTCTGCCTATCGAGGCGACGGCGCTAGGGAATCTGAAAATACAAATGGAGGCAGACCTATGAGCTATACGGAAGCAAAAGAAAAATACGCCGCCCTCGGTGTGGATACCGAAGCGGCGATTGTGAAGCTGAAAACCGTTCCGCTGTCCCTGCACTGCTGGCAGGGCGACGACGTGCGGGGTTTCGACACCGACCCCACGAAGCCCCTCACCGGCGGCATTCAGACTACCGGCAGCTATCCCGGCCGTGCGAGAACGCCGCAGGAGCTGATGGCAGATATCGAGGAGGTGCTGAAGCTGTGCCCCGGTACAAAGAAGCTGAACCTCCATGCAAGCTACGCGATTTTCACTGATGGCGAGTGGGTAGACCGGGATCAATTAGAGCCGAAGCACTTCGCCCCGTGGGTGGAATTCTGCAAAAAGCACGGTCTCGGCGCGGACTTCAATCCCACCTTCTTCTCCCATCCCAAGTGCGACCCGCTGACGCTGAGCTCTCCCAACGAGGAGACCCGCCGCTTCTGGGTGGAACACGGCAAAGCCTGCGTGCGCATTTCTCAATACCTTGCAGAGGAATTGGGCGGTGTGGTCACCATGAACATCTGGACAGGCGACGGCTTCAAGGACATTCCCGCCGACCGGTTGGGCCCCCGGCTGCGCTACAAGCAGTCCATCGACGAAATTCTCTCCGAGCCCTTTGACTTCAATAAGGTCAAGCCCTGCATTGAAAGCAAGGTGTTCGGCATCGGCGTGGAGAGCTATACCGTGGGCAGCGCAGAGTTCGCCCTGAGCTACGCCGCCATGAATCCCGGCAAATGCATCCCCCTCATGGACAACGGCCACTACCATCCCACCGAGGTGGTCAGCGACAAAATCCCGGCGCTGCTGACCTTCTTCCCGGAGATCGCCCTGCACATCACCCGCCCGGTGCGCTGGGACAGCGATCATGTGGTGCTGTTCGATGACGAAACGAAGGAGATCTGCACGGAGATCGTCCGCTGCGGCGGCT
>CAYFSN010000129.1:0-1401 GCA_964345845.1 uncultured Christensenella sp. | reverse complement strand
GGACGACCGTGTGCATATGGCGCTGGACTATTTTGACGCCTCCGTCAACCGCATCGCCGCGTGGGTCACAGGCTTCCGGAATGTGCAGAAGGCGCTGTTGAACGCACTTTTAACCCCCGACATGACCAAGGAGCAGAACGCGGGTGACTTCACCGACCTGCTTGTTCGCCAGGAGGAACTGAAGACCCTGCCCTTCGGCGAGGTCTGGGCAGAATACTGCCGCCGCTGCGGTGTGCCGGAGGACGGCGCGTGGCTGCCGGAAGTCCGCAGATATGAGAAAACCGTTTTGGAGGCAAGAGCATGAAAGATATTCTGACAGCTCCGTGGATGGTGGAGATGATCCGCACCGTGACGAATATGTACGACCACGGCTGGGATGAGCGCAACGGCGGAAACGTGAGCCTACTGCTGGAGGAAGGCGAAGTAGCCGACTATGTGGATGGCGCGGTTCTGCGGGAAATCCCCACGGGCTTTTCCTGTCCGGAGCTGGACGGCAAGTACTTCCTCGTCACCGGCACGGGCAAGTATTTCAAAAATGTGCAGTACGCCCCGGAGGTCAATCTCGGCCTTGTGCGGCTGACAAACGGCGGTGAAACTGCGCAGCTCCTCTGGGGCTTCTCGGACGGCGGGCGCTTCACCTCCGAGTTTCCCGCCCATATGATGAGCCACGCCGCACGGCTCAAAATCGACCCGCAAAACCGTGTGGTGATGCACTGCCACCCGGCGAATCTACTGGCCATGACCTATGTACATACGCTGGACGAAAGGGCCTTTACCCGCGCCCTCTGGCAGATGTGTACCGAGTGCATTGTGGTGTTCCCGGATGGCGTAAACGTCTTGCCGTGGATGCTCTGCGGCACGAATGAAATCGGCCATGCCACGGCGGAGAAGATGAAAACCGCCCGCCTTGTGGTCTGGTCGCAGCACGGCATCTACGGCGCGGGCAAGGATCTGGACGAAACCTTCGGCCTCATCGAGACCGCCGAAAAGGCGGCGGAGATTTATATGAAGATCGCCCACCTGCCGCTGGTCAATACCATCACCGATGAGCAGATGCACCAGCTGGAGGCCCACTTCGGCGTGAAGGCCCGGGAGGGGTATCTGCAATAATTCCTGTACAAGACAGGTTTAAGAAGTATTTGGGCTTTTTCCGAGTACCGTATGACCAATAAGCAAATCCGCCCCTGCGTGATACAGAGGCGGATTGCTTTGGTACAACCAATACAAAATACAAAAAGCGCCGACTTGGAATCACTTCCAAGACGGCGCTTTTCTGTTGTGGATCAGAGCGAACACTTTACGGCAAAGCCGCCGCTGAAGAAATAGGTGTTCGTCCAATACCTGTTTGGTGGAGATGACGGGGATCGAACCCGTTACCTCTTGAATGCCATTCAAGCGCTC
>CAYFSN010000128.1:2258-2926 GCA_964345845.1 uncultured Christensenella sp. | reverse complement strand
CTCTTCCCCGCCAGCATACGCTCCTTTGCCTTGGCCTTCTCGATCTCCGCGATCAGCCTGGCGTAATCCATTTTTTCGGAGAACGTGAACGCCTCGCGCTGCTCGTTCTCACTGTGCTCGATAAATAGCGCCGCCTCTGCATCTTTGGGCGCGGCGACCGTCGCCTCGATCTCCGTCCAGCCGAGCGACTGCGTCGCGCGCAGCCGGCGCAGGCCCGCAAGCAGCTGGTAGCCGCCATCGACCGCCATCACGGTGATGGGGTTGATCAGCCCGTTTTTCTGAATGTCCGCCGCCAGCGCGTCGATATTCGCGGTCAGCTTGCGGATGCGTGCCGCTACCTTGATGCTTTCGATCTCAATTCGCATGCTCAGCCCTCCAGTTTGAGCCGGTTCCTGCTGTTCGCGGCGAGCCCTTGGTTGTAGTGGCGCACGAGCACCCGGCAGAACGCCTTGCGCATCGCAGGGTCCGACGCCTGCCGATTGGCGTGGCTGGTCTCGGCGAGATAGTCCTGCCAGATGGCGGCGAGGTTCTTAAACCGCATCCTATCGGCAAACTTGACCGTGCCGTAGCGGTGTACGAATTCGGCCACGCCCACCAGAACCTCACGCCGTGTTGCGTTGGTGATCCCCTCCCATGTGGCGCGAAGCAGCGCCAGGGTCGAGTCGAGG
>CAYFSN010000128.1:0-2248 GCA_964345845.1 uncultured Christensenella sp. | reverse complement strand
GCCGCGATGTTGTTGAACCGCGACGCCGACATGCTCACCGTGAAGCCATTGGCGCGCGTGATCGCGTCGATCCTGACGCAGATTTCCTCGCCGGCTTCGAGCCCCGCCTTGAACAGGTTGTACTTGGTGAGCGGGCGGCTGTTCTGGTTCTGGGTGCGGAAGTAGTCCGCCTCGTCCTGGTAGGTGAGCCCGGTGAGCACGTTGCACATCGCATGCGTGTACCCGACTTTGCGAAGCGCAGCAACCCTATGCGCGCCGTCGAGCAGGTGATACCATCCGTCGCGCTCGCTGACGATGGGTAGCCCAAGCTTCGCTTCGTCGAAGTGTGCGGCGATCTTTTCTACCTGCGCGGTGTTGGTCGGGCGCTGATAGCCGCCCACTTGCAGGAAACTGATGGGGATCTGTCGAATGGTCTGATTCGTTGCTCTTTCAGTCATGATTTTAGCCTCCTATTTCTGTGGTAAAAGGGTTTCGTCCAGCCCTGTAGTCGTCCACCAGCGCCTTTGCGAGGTTCGCTTTGTCCCTGAGTGCCTGGAGCACCTTTTCGTCGACGGTGTCCTTGGCGGCGAGGTGGATGTAGGTACAGGGCTGCCGCTGACCGACGCGATGGATGCGTGCTCGGGTCTGCTCGTAGTTGCTCATGGAGTAGTCGAGGGAGTAAAAGACCATGGTGCTGGCGGCGGTGAGCGTGATGCCGAGGCCCGCCGTCGCGATCTGGCCGATGAACACGGTCACGCCGGGATCATTCTGGAAGGCGGCCACCTGCGCGTCACGGTCTTTGATTTCGCCGGAAATCTGCGCGTAGCGGATGCCCTTCTTCATGAGCAGCTTCCCGATGGCGCGTATCTCCGGGATGAACCGGGCGATGACCACCAGCTTCTTGCCGTCCTGCTCCACGCTTTCGATAATGTCGGCAAGCGCGTCCAGCTTGACCGAGGAAACCTGTTCGGTGGCTGCGCTATCATCGCCGCCGAGGAAGCCGCCCGTGAGCTGGGAGAGCCGCAGGAGCCTCGTCAGCACGTTCGTGACGGTCACGCTGTCGCCAGCCAGCTCCGTGTAGCTGTCCTTGACAAGCTGGTGGTAGGTTCGCATGGCTGCAGGCTCCAGTTCCACGCGCTGCACGATGTCCGTGGTGTCTGGGAGATCGAGGCATTCGGCCTTCGTCGCCCGGAACGCAATGGAGTGCAGGCGCTCCGTGAACTCCGCCTCCATCGACCGCTTCATGACCGGTGTGTGGTTGCCATAGCCCACCATGTCGAAGTAGCGATTGCGGAACTGGTAGAAGCTCGGGCCGTCCACGCTCGGGTCGGCGAATTTGTACTGGCTGAACACGTCCACCGGCTTGTTGGTGATGACCGTCCCGGTAAGCAGCAGGCGATACTTCGCCTTTGCGCCCAGCCGATGCAGCGCCTTCGATGCCGCGATGTTGTGGGTCTTGATCTTGTGGCCCTCGTCCGCGATGATGATGTCCGGCTTCCATTTCGCCAGCTCTGACTCCAGCCGCCACGCAGATTCGTAATTTACGACCAAGACCTGCAAGGCCGTACCGTTCATGTGCCGGATGGTATCGACCTTCCGGGCGGTGGTTCCTCCGAGCACAACCAGCGCATAGTCGTAAGCGGCGAATTTGTCGAACTCGTCCTGCCACACACCGAGGATGGAGAGCGGAGCGACGATCAGCAGGCGCTGGATGTGCCCGGCGTTCCACAGCGCGCCAGTGAGGGCGATTGCCGTTAAACTTTTTCCGGTCCCCATCTCCATGAGGAGCGTAGCACCGCCGCCTTGCCCGAGCCTTTTCATCGCGCAATCAACCGCTTCGACCTGATGCTGGTAGGGAGCCGCGCGGATCGGCAGGTTCATTTCATTCTGCATTCATACAACCTCCACGACGTACTTGGTGTGCGCCATTCATCAGCGCCATGTGCATGGTAGCGCATTTTGAGCCGCTAAAACAGGTCAGTTACTGACCCCCTCCAAAAGCCTTACGCCACAAGGGTTTTGGTCGTTTGGAGTCCCGAAAAATGGCCAAAAAGGGCCAAAAAGGGGTCAGTTGCTGACCCCCTCCAAAAAAGAAAATTTGCGAAAAAAATACCGGGCGTTTTGCCCGGCATCGTGCTATGCTATTTGTGTTATGCGGTTGTGTTCAAGCTTAAGGGTTCAAATTTGCTCACCTTCAGGAACTGCTGCACGTCGTCTATACTGTCCATGAACAGGCAATCCAGTATATACCGATATGCACGGTGCTGAG
>CAYFSN010000127.1:0-2978 GCA_964345845.1 uncultured Christensenella sp. | reverse complement strand
TGAACTGGTTTTCGTACATCATGCGCAGCACATAGTTGGTGCGGTTGTTGGTGATAGCGGGATAGTCGGTGGTTTCCGACGTGCGCAGGTAGAAGTTGCGCCGGGCGTTGTAGTGGTAGGGGTTGGTGGTCATGCCGGCCAGTATGGCGCACTCGCGCAGCGTCAGCTCATTTAGCTCCTTGCCAAAATAGCCGGTGGCCGCCACCTTGACGCCATAGTAGTTTTCGCCCAGGTAGATGGTATTGAGGTAGCTTTCCAGGATTTCGTCCTTGGTGTAGCGCGTCTCCAGCTGCATGGCCAGATACGCTTCCTGGATTTTGCGTTTGTAGCTCAGTTCGTTGGTCAGCAGGGTGTTCTTAATCAGCTGCTGGGTGATGGTGCTGCCGCCCTGCTGGGAGCCTGAGATAAAGTTGGTGATGAAGGCACCCGCGATGCGCTTGATGTCCACGCCGCCGTGGGTGTAAAACCGGGCATCCTCCACCGCCACAAAGGCGTGGCGCAGCTGCATGGGCATGGTGTCGATGGACACCATGATGCGATTCTCCGTGCCCTTGTAGTCGGTAATCAGCGTGCCCTTGGCGTCATAGAAAAAGGAGGTCTGCGCCTGGTCGTCAATCTTGGCGATGTCCAGCGTCGGCGCCGTTTCCACATACGCTTTGGCGATGCCCACCAGCGCACCCAGCCCTGCCAGGCCCACCAGCAGCACCAGAATCAACATCATGCGAAAGGCGTTCACAATGACCGACAGCGCAAAGCTGGGCCTGCGGGTGCGAGGCTTGAAGATGGTGCGTTTGGTGGGTTCGTCCAACAGTTCTGAAAGCGCTTGATCGGTCTGGTACCGGTCGCGCCAGCGTTTGCTCAATGCGGTGTCCTCCCCGGGTTGATTGCGCATCATTATACCATAGAACACCCCCGTGCCAAACTTCTCTGCCAAAACTTGTTACGATTATGACGCGAAATCGTAACAAACACACCCCAATTGCTTGACACACCTGATGCTATCCATTATTATGTGACAGATGAACCAAGGAAATGTCGTCCAAAGCGCGTTCGCCGCGCCGAAAGGGGGGCCGGGCATGAAGACTGCCCTGATCCACATACGAAAACTGAGCCTGTTTGTGTTGGTATTATGCCTGATGCTGGCCATCGGCGCCGCTGCCTCGGCGCCCGCCAATGCCGGAAGCATCGACTTTAAGCTGTCCGTGGAACCCGGCACCCTCAAGGCGCCGGGCGAAGTGACCGCCAAAGTCACCGTGACCAACACCGGCACAGAGGACATCACCGTGCCTATCACGCTGTATGACGCGGATGACCAGGTGCTGACCGCCGCGCTTGACGGCGGCCAGTTGGCGCTGCTCAAAGCCGGCGAAAGCCGCGAGTGGGAAGGCCCCTGGCAGGTCAGCCAGGAGCATTTAAGCGCGGGCAAGATTACCTTTAACCTGCGGCTGAACACCACCGACGCCACCGGCGCCATCGCCCAGGTCAGCGTGCCCGCCACCGCCCCCATTGTGTTTGAGGGCGAGTTGCCGGCGCTGACCGTCACCCGCACCATCACCCCTGAAGTGGTGCGCAACGGCAGCGAAGTGACCGTGACCTACGAACTGAAGAACACCGGCACCGTGCGCCTGCAGGACATCCGTGTGCGGGAAAACCGCGCCATCTCCACCACGCAGCGCAACGTGGACCCGCTGGAGCCGGGCGCCACGGCCACCGTGCGCTTTAGCCAGCGCGCGGGTTCATCCGCGCTTGAAAGCAGCGCCGTGGTGTTTTACCGCAGCGCGGGCGGCACCGAGCAGCTGTCTGAGTCGGTCGATACCGTGGCCATCCCCATCGCCAAGCCGGGTTTTTCCAGCGAGCTGACTGCCAGCAAGGACGCGGTCGACATCGGCGAGCGGGTCACGCTGACGCTGAAGATGGTCAACGAAGGCAACATCGACTACAACAACATCACCGTGACCGACCCCAAACACGGACAGATTTTCTCCGGCCTCAGCCTGCCCGCCGGGCAGACCGTGGAAGAGAGCCGGGATGTCACCATGATGACCACCAGCAGCTTCAAGTTTTCCATCGCGCTGGAGGACAACACCGGCACCAAGCAGACCGAAACCACCAACGAGCTGAAAATCTCCGCCTATGAACCTGGGCAGATGATGAAGCTAAACGTGCAGGCCTCGGCCGACCGCACCATGGTGGACAGCCTGCCGGGCTTCGTGCGGTTCACCATCATGGTCACCAACGACTCCAACACCAAGGCCACCCCTGTGAACGTATACCACGGCGAAACCCGCATCGCGGAGTTGGGCGAGCTGGACCCGGGGCAGAGCGCTTCGGTCACGCGCGAGTTCAACATCAGCCAGGCGGGCAAGTTCCAGTTCACCGTGCGCACGGTGGACGCCCAGGAGAACACCGTTTCCTTTACATCAGAAGAACTTTCCCTGGGCTACACGCCCCCCACCCCCGCCCCCACGGCGGAAGTGGTCGCCACCATTGAGCCGGTGGTCACCCTCAGCCCGGTGCCCCCTGCCTCCACCGACCCCCTGGGCGGCGGACGCAACGCGCTGTTCATTGTGCTGATTGTGCTGGGCGTACTGCTGGCGGGCAGCCTGATACTGTTTGTGGCCAGTTCGCTGATGCGCGCGCGCACCCGCATGCAGTCGGAAGCCGCGTACGACCACCTGCAGACCGCGCCCAGGCGCGACTACACCGACCCCGCCACCTACCAGGGCGAGGATGGGGACGACCTGCCGCCGGTTGAAGCGGCGCCTGCGGAGGCAGAAGACGTGCCCAACGCCGTGCTGCCGCCGGAGGAAATGCCCCACGAGAAGTACCTAAAGGATGATGAAGCGGACGTGACGGTCGTCACAGACGACGCGGATGACCTGCCCGAGGCCGCGGACGACGAAGGCTACCGCCTGGTGCGCACCGATGAAGACGCGCTGCAGGAGCCGGAGCGCCGCACCCGCCGGGCGGCCAAGCAC
>CAYFSN010000126.1:0-3032 GCA_964345845.1 uncultured Christensenella sp. | reverse complement strand
GTGGCGCAGAGGGTGGGATTCGAACCCACGTGGGCTTGCGCCCAAACTGATTTCGAGTCAGCCCCGTTATGACCACTTCGATACCTCTGCACAGCGGGAAGCCGCCCACGTATAGTAAAACAAGCGGGCAGGGCTGTCAAGACGCGGGTGGGCGGGCAAAAGGCGAGGAATGCACAGCACAGCCATGCAAACACGGGCGCTCCATGGCAGCCAACCGCTTGACGCAGGGGCGGCCAGCGGGGTATACTTCATCTATTCCCGGGTTGAGGGAGGACACGCCCGCCACCACCCGCCAAAAGAGAGGACGCGCCGCTGGCTGAAAGCGCGTTTGGGCAAGGAGTGACAGGGTACCACCGCCGGACCGGAGACGCGCGGCGCGCGATATAGCGCCATACAAGCGGGCGCACTGCGCCAACATGGGTGGAACCGCGGATCAACAGCATTCGTCCCTGAGAAGGGCCGGGTGCTTTTTTGTACGCGTGAGGAAAGGGAGAACAACATGGAACTGATGGTTCAGGGAGAAAAGAAAGTATTTGAACAGGGCACGAACGCGCTGGACATTCTGCGCGGGCTGCCCGGCGATGTTAAAAAGACGGCGCTGGCCGCACGCCTCAACGGCGAACTGGTGGAGTTGGCCACGCCCCTGCATGAGGACGGCGTGCTTGAGTTCATCGGCTTTGACACCGATGACGGCCGCCATGTGCTGCGCCACACCGCCAGCCACGTGCTGGCCGCGGCGGTAAAAAACGTGGTGCCGGGGGTGAAGCTGGCCATCGGCCCCGCCATTGACAACGGCTTTTACTACGACTTTGATGTGGACGAGCCCTTCACGCCGGAGATACTGCAGAAGGTGGAAAAGGAAATGGCCCGCATCATCAAAAAGAATGAGCGGGAGGTGCGCTTCACCCTGCCCCGGGACGAGGCCATCGCCTACATGCGCGAAATCGGCGAGCCCTACAAGGTGGAGCTGATTGAGGACCTGCCGGAGGACGAGATTATCTCCTTCTACCGCCAGGGCGACGGCTTTGTGGACCTGTGCGCGGGCCCGCATCTGCCCAGCACCGGGGGCATCAAGGCCTTCAAGCTGACCAGCGTGGCGGGCGCCTACTGGCGGGGCAGCGAGAAAAACAAGATGTTGCAGCGCATCTACGGCACGGCCTTCACCAGCAAGCAGGACCTGGAAGACTACCTGCAGCGCCTGGAGGAAGCCAAGAAGCGCGACCACCGCAAGCTGGGGCGCGAACTGGACCTGTTTGACCTGATGGACGAAGGCCCGGGCTTCCCGTTCTTCTACCCAAAGGGCATGTATACGCTGAAGATTGATGACGAAGACTACGCCATCAAGCCCATGAACTGCCCCGGCGGCATTCTGGCCTACAAGCGCCGCATGTGGAGCTACCGCGACCTGCCCGTGCGCGTGGGCGAACTGGGCCAGGTGCACCGGCATGAAAAGTCAGGCGCCTTGCATGGCCTGATGCGCGTGCGCTGCTTCACCCAGGATGACGCCCACCTGTACATGACGCCGGAGCAAATCAAGCAGGAAATCATCGGCGTGTACAAGCTGACCGACCAGGTGTACCGCGACTTTGGCTTCCCCTACAAGGTGGAACTGAGCACGCGGCCGGAAGAAAACACCATCGGCACGGATGAAATGTGGGAGTTGAGCACCCAGGCGCTGAAAGACGCGCTGGATGAACTGGGCGCGGAGTACACCATCAACGAAGGCGACGGCGCCTTCTACGGCCCCAAGATTGACTTCCACCTGCAGGACAGCCTGGGCCGCAGCTGGCAGTGCGGCACGCTGCAGCTGGACATGAACCTGCCCGAGCGCTTTGACATGGAGTATGTGGGCGCGGACGGCGAGCGCCACCGCCCGGTGATGATTCACCGCACGGTGCTGGGCTCCTTGGAGCGGTTCATGGCCATATTGACCGAGCACTTTGGCGGTGCCTTCCCGGTGTGGCTGGCGCCGGTGCAGGCCAGTATCCTCACCATTACCGACCGCGCGGACGAAGCCGCCAATGCTCTCAGGCAGAAGATGGAAGACGCGGGGCTTCGCACCGAGGCCGACCTGCGCAACGAGAAGATTGGCTTTAAGGTGCGCGAAGCGCAGATGCAAAAGGTGCCCTACATGCTGGTCATCGGCGACCGGGAGGCCCAGGAGGGCACGGTGTCCGTGCGCACCCGCAAGGGCGAAAACCTGGGCGTGATGACCCAGGACGCGCTGATTGCGGCCCTGCAGAAGGAAAACGCCGCCCGGGCGCTGGAGCGCAACTGGCAGACGGAGCAGGAGCAGGCGTAAGAACCTACAGCGAATCGAAAACGGGACAACCAACCAGTGTGTGGTTGTCCCGTTTTTCATATTTTGGCTAATATGCAAGCCGAAATTCTCGAATTAGTTATTTTAGATCGTGTACAAGCCAAAAACACCAACTATCCCCCGCCGCAACACCATCGCATTTTTACATTTGCCGCCTAGCCATTGTGTTATGCTGTAAGAGAATCAACCCAAACTGAACGTTTGTTTCATACATTTTCCTGTGTCCTCTCGTTGATAAGGGTGAGGAGGTGATGACATGGCAGAGCAAAACCGGGCGGCAGGCCAAACGGCTGAAGCCCGGATAGAGCAATGGCTCACCCAATACGGCGACCAGGTGCTGCGCACCTGCTATGTGTGGCTGAAGGACCGCCAGCTGGCGGAGGACGCCCTGCAGGAGCCGTTCTTCAAAGCCTGGCAGGCCATGAAGCGCTTTGAGCAGCGGGGCCCTACATCAGAAAAGGCGTGGCTGATGCGCATCGCCGTGAACACCTGCCGGGACATGATGCGCGGTAGTTGGTTTAGGCGGGTGGAACGGGCTGTCACCCTGGACGACCTGCCGCCCAGCCTGCTGTCTGTCAGCGATGAGGACCGCTCGCTTTTCCTCAGCGTGCTGGACCTGCCGCTGAAGCACCGCCAGGTCATCCTGCTTTACTACTACAACGGGCTGACACTCAGGGAGTGCGGCGAGGCGTTGAAGATAAACGCGTCCTCG
>CAYFSN010000125.1:0-3491 GCA_964345845.1 uncultured Christensenella sp. | reverse complement strand
CGGGCTGTCCCGGTTGCGGCGGGCGGTACTGCGTGGTGCCCTGCGGCCCCTGCGGTTGTCCCGGCTGCGCGGGCTGTCCCGGTTGCGGCGGGCGGTACTGCGTGGTGCCTTGCGGGCCCTGCGGCTGTCCCGGCTGAGCGGGCTGTCCCGGTTGCGGCGGGCGGTACTGCGTGGTGCCCTGCGGCCCCTGCGGTTGTCCCGGCTGCGCGGGCTGTCCCGGTTGCGGCGGGCGGTACTGCGTGGTGCCTTGCGGGCCCTGCGGCTGTCCCGGCTGAGCGGGCTGTCCCGGTTGCGGCGGGCGGTACTGCGTGGTGCCCTGCGGCCCCTGCGGTTGTCCCGGCTGCGCGGGCTGTCCCGGTTGCGGCGGGCGGTACTGCGTGGTGCCTTGCGGGCCCTGCGGCTGTCCCGGCTGAGCGGGCTGTCCCGGTTGCGGCGGGCGGTACTGCGTGGTGCCCTGCGGCCCCTGCGGCTGTCCCGGCTGCGGCGGACGATACTGTGCCGTGCCCTGGGCGCCAGTGGGCGGTACGGGCGGTTTGCCGCCGCCACCTTGTTGAGGCGGCTGTCCCGGCGTGCCCGCGGGGCGGTTGTAGGGGCTCTGCCCCGGAGGAGTCGTGGTGGGGCGGCCGGCCTGTTGCTGGGCCTGCTGCCTGCGCTGGGCCGCACGCTGCGCGGCGCGGCGCTGGTTCTCCTGGTACATGCGGTAAGCGTAGTACCCGCCGCCGCCCAGTACACCCACAATGCCAACGGCCAGCCAGCCAATGGGGAAGCCCGACCCCGTCTTCACGGGGACATCGGTGCCCATGGGCTCAAACGTGGCCAGGGGGTCCATGGTGGGGGAGGTATCCACGGTGAAGCCGCCGCCTGACGGATCCACCGAGGGGGTCAGGATGGCTTCCACCGACGGGGTGGGCGTGCCCAGCGGGTTGAAGGGCTCGTAGCTGACCTGCGCCAGGGCCGGGTTCTTCCAGACGCCGGCATTGTAGTCTTCCACCGAGGAGATGACCGGCTGGCCGGAGCCCGTGGTGGTGGTTGTGGTGCCCGTGTTGGCGTTTTGATATGCCGGGCTTTGCAGGTATTGCTGCAGCTGGTTCATGGGCAGCACGGTAAAGTAGGTGCCCATGACATAGCCTTCGGTGCCGCCCTGGTTGACGTGGTACCAGGTGCCGTCCGTCTGCTGGCTGCTGGACAGCACCAGCGCGAAGGCGTTGCGGTCCATCATCTTCAGCGTCGTGGACGTGGTGTTGGGCTCACGGCGCAGGCGCACCTTATCGGCGTTGATGTAACCGTAGCTGCTCATGGTGTTCTGGGTCAGCGGCGCAAGCGTCGCCACCGGTGTGGGCAGCGGCTGCCGCAGGGAGTTTAGGTAGTCCTGCGCCTCGGCCGGGGTCAGCATGCGCAGCTGATCAGCACGGATGAAGCCGTACTGCGCCGCGTACTGGGATACATGCCAGGTGTTTTCCTTGTCGTACTCCTGGCCGATGACCTGGACGATGATGTCCTTGTCCAGCACGCGCACAATCTGCGCGTTGGTGTCGTAGTAGCTGCGCATGACCACGCCGCCGCCCAGGGTGATGGCAAAGCCAGTCATCTGCGTGGGGGGCTGGGTGGGCGCGGCAGGCGCCTGGGTGACAGGCGTCAATGCCTTTAAGTGCACGTCCGCCTCTTCGTTGGTGATTCGGCGCAGCGCGCTGTCCTGCACATAGCCGGACATGCCGGACGCCATCACATCCACCGAGTTCCAGGTAATGCCGCCTACGTAACTCTGTCCCCACACACGCACCAGCGTGTTGGCGGCCAGGTTGGCCAGGATGGTTTCATCGGTCACGGTGGCGCCGGTGCGCAGCGCGGTCTGGTGCATGGTGAGCGCGTAGCCCTGATAAGGCTGCGGCGTGGGCGACACCTGGGCGGTGGCCGCGGGGGCCGGGGTGGGGGTTACAGGCACCGGGGTTGCCGTCGCGGAAACCGGCGTCGCGGTGGCGGGCGCCGGGGTATCCGTCGCAGGGGCGGGGGTGGGGGTAGGCGTTACGCGCGCGGGCGCCGGGCTTGCAAGCCGGGCGGTGTACGCGTCGCTGTCCTGCTGGCTCATCACGTTGGCAAACTCGCCCATCACAAAGGCTTCCTTGCCGTTGGCGTTCACCGCGTACCACACCTTGTCGTCCACGATTTCCTGGTCGTACACCCACAGCTTGTCCCCCGTGTTCATGCGGAACAGCAGGGTGCTGGACTTGGTGGCGTCAGGCAGGCTTCGAATGGCGACCCGGGCACCGTTGATTTCCGCCCAGCGGTTGATGGGCATGCCCTCGGGCATGGGGGTGGCGGTGGCCGGCGGCACAGGCGTGTAACCCTTCAGCTCCATCACCTGCTCGTCGGTCAGCAGGTTGACCACAGTCTTTCTGATGAAGCCCTGCTGGCCGTTGATGGTGGCCTGGTACCAGACCTCGTCAAACTCGTTGACCAGTTCGCCCGTAATCTCCACCAGGTCCTTGGTGGTGACGGTGGCCAGCACATTGTCCTCGTTGGTGCGGGGCGCCGTGCGGAAGCGCACGGTGTCGTTGTGCGGGTAGGCGTAGGCCTCCATGGGGGTGATGCTGTAGGGCACATCGGTGGCCGGCGCGTCGGTGGGCTGCACCTCCAGCTTGTAGCGGAAGATGATTTCGCCAGGCGTCAGCACGCCGGTTTCAGACAGGGTGACCTGCTGGGCGGCAGCGCCCTCAAGCACATACCCTTCCTTCAGATTGGTGGGCGCCGCTTCGATGGTGTGGGTGCCCAGCGGCACCACCTTCATCTGGGCGTCGGCCACGGGGTCGCCCTTGTCGTCAAAGTAGTAGACGGTGATTTCTTCGGAGATATTGGGCCGGGTGTCCGTAAACTGGAACGTCACCTTGTCGGGGTTGGCGACGCCGTTTGCGTCCACGGTGACCAGCTTGCTGCTGTCGTCATCCAGCACATAGCGGTTTTGCTCGGGCAGTTTGGCCGCGTCAAAGGCGATGATGTTCTCTTCGCCTTCGGTGGCGGACACGCTTTCTTCAAAGAAGGCGATGCCAAACTGGTCCACGTACTGCACCGTCACAAACGCCACCTTGGGCGCGGGGGCGGTGGTCGCCTCCGGGGGCACTTCTTCCTGCTTTTCGTAGTGGAAGGTGATGGACGCGGGGTTGGCGCCGTCCACCGTGACCCGTACGAACTTTACTTCTTCATCCGCCAGGACGTAGCCTTCCTGCAGGTCGTCCGGGTTGGGGCGCACCTCGTTGGTGCCGTCGCCAAAGGTTTCCACCTTGGTGGCGGCGACGGGCAGCAGGGTCTCCTTGTCCACAAAGTGGATTTCCACGTCCACAGGCTCGGCGATGACCGTCACCGCCTTGTAGCGGAAGATGACAGGGTTGGGCCGGGCACCGTCCAGGTCCACGGTGACATCCTGGGCGGTGGGGCCGTAGGGCTCGTAGCCCGCCTGCAGGTTGACAGGGGCCGCGGTCACGGGGTGCGTGCCGGGC
>CAYFSN010000124.1:0-3785 GCA_964345845.1 uncultured Christensenella sp. | reverse complement strand
ACTATGTGCCGCCAGCCGATGGCCGGGTGGTGGTCTTCTGCGACGACTATAACCAAAACAGCCCCGACCGCCCCTTCCATGCCAAGTTCAAACTGGCGTCTCTGGGGGTATCGGTGTTTCTGTTTAACACCTCCGGCAATGTGCTGGATACGGTTGATGTGCCTACGCTGAACACCAATGAAGCCTATGCCTTGATGGCAGAAGGCGCCTGGGAAAAGACCGACTACTATTCCCCCGGCTACGCAAACGGCCTGGACGGCCACCAGCAATACCTGGCGGCCTACAAGGTAGAAAGCGGCCAAATCATCATCAACGAGTTGATGGCCGCCGCCCGCAGCGGGCTGCGCGATGAGGACGGCGACCTCAGCGACTGGATTGAGCTTTACAACACCGGCAGCACAGACTTTGACCTGGGCAACCTGGCCCTGAGCGACAACCCGGACCGCCCCATCAAGTGGGTGTTTCCAGAGGGCGCTGTAATTCCTGCCGGCGGCTACTATGTGGTGTTCGCCTCCGGCAAGGACCGGGTAAACGACATGGGCTACCCCCACACCAACTTCTCCCTGGCTGCCGAAGGCGAGACGGTTGTGCTGTCTACCCGCCAGGGACAGCTGCTTGACCGCGTGCAGTACAGCATGATGCCCGCCGACCAAAGCTACGGCCGGGACCCGGCCACCGGAGATTGGCGGCTGTTTACAACGGCTACCCCGGGCGCAGCCAATGACCAGCAGGGCATGGCCACAGCGGACCGTTTTTTGCGGCGGCTCAACAGCAGCGGCGTCATCATCTCCGAGCTGATGAGCAGCAACGATGCGATCGCCCCCGTGCAGGGCCGCCCGCCCAGCGATTGGGTGGAGCTGTACAACACCACCGGTGAAATGCGCGACCTGTCGGGCTTCGGCCTGTCTGACTCCATTTCCTGGCCGCGCAAGTGGCGCTTTCCCCAGGGCACGGTCATCTACCCAGGTGAGTATAAGGTGATCCTGCTGGATAAAACCCAGGCCCCGCCCACACCATCCGAACTGCGCGCCAGTTACGCCTTGAAGCGCGCTGGCGGCGAGGTGATGACCTTCTCGGACGCCGACGGCAACATCCTGGACCGTGTGGTGATGCCGCCCATTCCGCTGAACATTTCCTACGGCCGTTCGGGCGACCAGGACGGTTTTTTTTATTTCTTTGATAGCCCGACACCGGGCACCATCAACACCCAGGGCTTTGCCGGGTTTTCTGAGGCGCCTGTCATCAACCTGCCGGGCGGCCTGTACAAGGAAAACATCCAGGTAACGCTCAGTGCCCCCCAGGCCGGCGGCCGGGTGCGCTACAGCCTGGATGGCAGCATCCCCACCATTGACAATGGCATTGAGTATGCGGGCCCCATTGAAATCAAGGACACCACGGTCATCCGGGCGCGCACATTTGCCCCGGGGCTGCAGCCGTCGGACACCATCACGCACACCTATGTCATGAAAACCTACTACACCATGCCAGTGGTCGCACTGACCATGGACCCGGAGCAACTGTGGGACCCGGAAACCGGCATCTACGCCACTGGGCTGCACGAGGACGGCTCGCCCATCGACCTGACCGCCTACAAGAACATCCCCTTCCGCAACCCCACCCCAACTTACCGGGAAGTGGGCAAAAACGCGCGCCGCGCGCACGCGGAGATGTTCCTGTCTGACACCAGCGAGGTACTGTTCAGCCAGGACGTGCGCGCTGGCCTCATCGGCCAGTATTCGTTGGACATGCCGCAGAAAAGTTTCAAAGTGATGGCCAAAGCCGCCTTTGGCGAACGGTATTTCAACGCCCCGCTGTTTGAAGACCGCCCCTATGAGCAGTACAAATCCTTCGTGCTGCGCGTCAGCGGCAACGACGCGGTATGGACGCGCATGGTGGACGGCGTGCAAAGCCGCCTGATGGACCAGATTACAGACAAAAGCACCATCAACCAGGCATGGCGGCCGGTCATCGTGTATTTAAACGGCCAATACTGGGGCCACTACAACCTCAGAGAGCGGGTCAGCCGCTACTTCGCCGCGCAGCACAGCGGCTATCCGCTGGATTTGGCGGACAACCTGAACATGATTGAAGGCGGGGGCTCTGCCTACTTTGGCTCCAACCGCGGCTGGCGCGACCTGATGGCCAAGGTCAAGGACATGGACCTGGCCAACAACCCCAGTGACCTGGCGTACGTGGAAGAACATATCGACATTGATAGCCTGATGGACTGGATGATATTCGAGATGTTCTTTGCCAACACGGACTCCGGTAACATCCGCGCATACCAGGTGCCAGACCAGAAATGGCGGTGGATTGTCTATGACATGGACTACGGCCTGTTCTCCTCCCGCAACAACGGCGTGCTGAACATCCTCAACCCCAAGGGGCACGGCGCCAATGATGACATCGACAATACGCTGTTCATCAAGTTGCTTGAAAACCAGCAGCTGCGGGATAAATTCCTGCGGCGCTTCGGCGAGATATTCCAGTACTTTACCACCGAGCGCATTCTGGAGCAGATTGACATCAACTACGAAATACTACAGCCCGAAATGCGCCTGCACTGGGAGCGCTGGGCGACCCACAACCTGAAAAACATCGCGGCGGACCAGCCCCAAAGCCCGGACGCCACCATACGCTACTGGGAGTCGCGCGTGGAGCGCCTGCGCAACGTCGCCCGCAAGCGCCCGCGGCACTGCTGGGTGCAGGTGAAGGACTGGTTTAAGCTGACCGACCAGCAGATGCTGGAGTACTTTGGCCCCAAGCCCGAGTTCCCGCCAGAAAGCGTGCTGGACAGCTACGACAACATTTAAGTATCCGCAGGAGAGGCTTTATGAAATCACCCGTATTGCTTACCTACAACATTTCAGGCGAGCGCGGCCGCAAAATCCGCGCCATGGCGGCGCGCTATAAGGTGCGTGTTCGCCCGGTACCCCATGAGGAACTGGGCCGCCCCATCGGCCACCTGGCCAGCCAGGAGGAGCAGCCCTTCAGTCCCTATGAGGGCGAAGGCTTTGTGGATGAAATGATGATTATGGCGCACTTCCCGTCGGCCATCATCAGCCGCTTTCTGGACGCCTTCCGCCACGCCGGCATACCGTCAGTCAGGCTGAAAGCCATGATGACAGAAACCAACAGCCAGTGGGATTCCGCCCATTTGCACGGCGAATTGCAGCAGGAAGCCGCATACTTTGGCCAGATGCGCAAGATGGCGCACGAGAAAAAGCAGGCAGAAAACCAGCCAGAGGACACGCCGCAGACATGACGGCTGAAGAACTGGCCTATCTGGGCAAGCAGCCCACGCTGGTCCCGGTATACGCGGCACTGCGTGACAGCATCCTCAGCATATACGAAAAAAGCGAGATTCGGGTCCAGAAGACCACCATCTCGTTTCGGCATCCCATGCCATATTGCTATGTAGCGCTGCCCATCAGCCGCATCGCCAAGGACGCACCAAAGCATCACCTGGTGGTGTCCCTGCTGCTGGGCGAGCACATTGTGCACGCCCGGTTCCCGCAGGTCACGGAAGCCTACCCCGGCCGATTCACCCACCACCTAGTGCTAAGCAGGGTGGAGGAAGTGGACGCGGAACTGCTGCAATGGGTGCGGCAGTCCCACGACTTTCGCTACCTGCTCACAGGCGGCAAAGCTAGGAATTAGGGTTAAGAGAATCTGTCTTGCTGAGGTGGTATCGAAAACGTACGCACCGCATCAGCTCTGTAGATCCATTTAGAAGTCCTACATACGTACACCATGTTCATTTGCCGCATAGTGTTTTACTTTGC
>CAYFSN010000123.1:0-3807 GCA_964345845.1 uncultured Christensenella sp. | reverse complement strand
AGCTTTTGCAGGTCTCAAAGTCCGGGCCATGGTCCAGGTGCACCACGATGGGCAGCCCGCTGGTATCCACAGCCGCCTCGATGAGCTTCATCAGGTACTCGTGCTTGGCATACTTGCGGGCGCCGGCAGACACCTGCAAAATCAGCGGCGCCTTTTCTTCGGTCGCGCCATCCACGATGCCCTGGATAATCTCCATGTTGTTGACGTTGAACGCGCCAATGGCGTATCCGCCCTCGTAGGCTTTGCGGAACATCTCTTTCGAATTCACTAAAGGCATTTCCATATCCTCCTCAAAAAAATCGGTCGAGCACGGCAAAGCCGCTTCTATCAGTATAGGGAGATGGTACAAAGATGTCAAACAAACCCTTGCGAAAAACCCGCAACAGCAGCGGTCTGTCTTGACGGAAACCCCGCCGAAGACTACCATGAGGAAAAATGAACAGTTTCGGAGGACAGTATGGACCTGGTGAACGTATTGCGGGGGCGGCTTGCGCCCATCAAACAGATGCTGCAGGCCGTACCCGGTTTGGCGGACATGTTCGAACAATGCTACCTCAACACCATCTCCACCACCGTCAGGCCCCAGCCCTACGGCGGCGTCTACGTCATCACTGGGGACATCCCCGCCATGTGGCTGAGGGACTCCACCGCCCAGGTGATGCACTACCTGCGCTTTCATGACGCACCAGGTATGCACGCCCTGGTGGAGGGGCTGTTAAAGCAGCAGGCCGCCTGCATCAACCACGATGCCTACGCCAATGCCTTTAATGAAAAGCCTCTGGACCAGGACAACGGCGACCGGCCGCGGCCCAGCCCCCTGGTGTGGGAGCAAAAGTACGAAATCGACAGCCTATGCTACCCCATCTGGCTGGCCAAACACTGGGTGGAGCGCACCGGCCGCATGGATTGGCTGGATGATGGCTTTCACCGGGCGATGGAGAACATCGTCACCGTATTTGAGACAGAGCAGTATCACGACAGCCGCAGCCGCTATTTCTTCCTGAGAAAGGACTGCCCCGCGCAGGATACCTTAAGCCACCACGGGCATGGCGCGCCCACCGCCTATACCGGCATGACGTGGTCTGGTTTCCGCCCCAGCGACGATGCCTGCGTGTACGGCTACCTGGTGCCCAGCAACTACTTTGCCGCCGCCATTTTGGACGACCTGGCCGCCTTCGCCCGCTACGCGGGCGACCCGGCGCTCAGCCAGCGGGCGCTGACGCTGAAGCAGCAAATTGAACTGGGGCTTGAATGCTATGCCCGTGTGGAGGATGACGACCTGGGCCAGGTGCTGTGTTATGAGACGGACGGGCAGGGCAGCTACGTGATGATGGATGACGCTAACGTGCCCAGCCTGCTGTCGCTGCCCTACCTGGGCGCCATCGATATGCACGACCCCTTGTACCAGCGCACCCGGCAGTTTATCCTCAGCAAGAAGAACCCCTACTACGCAGAGGGTGCCTTTGCCCGCGGCATCGGCTCACCCCACACCCCGCCTGGGTACATCTGGCATATCGCGCTGTGCGTGCAGGGCATGACCACCGATGATACACAGGAACAGGAAGCGTTGCTGCGCATGCTGCTGAACACCCACGCCGGCACCGGCTTCATGCACGAGGGGTTTGACCCGGATGACCCCAAGCAGTTTACCCGCAGTTGGTTCGCGTGGGCCAACAGCATGTTCGCGGAATATGTGTACCGGCTGTATGAGGCAGGCACGCTGGCGGATATGCTGCACAATATCAAAGCCTCCGCCGGTTGAGACGAGGCCCCGCCTGTGCTACCATAACCAGAGCGACAAAAAGGAGGAATCCCATGACCAATCAAGACATATACGCGCACGTAGACCACACCCAGCTGAAGGCCTTCGCCACCTGGCCTGAGATTGAACAGCTGTGCCGCGAGGCAGAGGAATACGGCATGGCCACCGTATGCATTCCGCCCAGCTTTGTCAGCCGCGCCGCCGCTGCCTTTCCGAAGGTGACGGTATGCACGGTGGTGGGGTTCCCGCTGGGGTACAACACCCTGGACACCAAGGTGTACGAGGCCAAACTGGCGGTCGCCCAGGGCGCCAAAGAGGTGGACATGGTCATCAACCTGGGCGATGCCAAGGCCGGCCGGTTTGACGACATCACCAAGGAAATCGCCGCTGTGAAGCAAGCGGTGGGCGGCCATGTGCTGAAGGTGATTGTGGAAACCTGCTACCTGACCGAAGAGGAGAAAATCGCCGTGTGCGGCTGTGTCACCCAGGGCGGGGCGGAGTACATCAAAACCTCCACCGGCTTTGGCACCGCCGGGGCAGACCTGAAGGACATCGCGCTGTTTAAGCAGCACATTGGACCGCGGGTGAAAATCAAGGCATCTGGCGGCATCCGCACCCGGGAGGCCATTGAAGGCTTTTTGGCTGCCGGGTGTGACCGCATCGGCGCAAGCGGCGCCATCGCGGCCCTGGAAGGCCGCGGCGAATAAAGCAGGAGGGGAAACACCATGCAGATGGGAAGCAAGGGACGCGAGGTACGCGTTGGTGTGCTGGGCCTGGGGGCCCGCGGGTTTGAGCAGCTAAAGCTGCTGTGCGCCATGGAGGATGTTACCATTGCCGCTGTTTGCGACCCCTACGCCGACCGGGTGACCCGCGCGGCGGAGCATGTGCTGGAAAAGCGGGGTCAGCGTCCGGTGGAAACGACCGACTGGCGGCAGGTGATCGCCATGGAGGGTGTGGAAACCGTGGCCATCTTCACCAGTTGGCAGACGCACATCCGCCTGGCGGTGGAGGCCATGCTGGCCGGCAAGATTCCGGCCCTTGAGGTGGGCGGCGCCAGCTCCGTGGACGAGTGCTGGCAGCTGGTCAGAACCAGCCAGCGCACCGGCATTCCGGTGATGATGCTGGAAAACTGCTGCTACGGCAAGGAAGAAATGACGCTGCTGAACATGGTCCGCAAGGGGCTGTTTGGCGAACTGGTACATGTGCGCGGCGGCTATGAGCACGACCTGCGTGACGAAATCGGCGAGGGGGACATCCGCCGGCACTACCGGCTGGAAAACTTTTCCGCCCGCAACGGCGAACTGTATCCCACCCACGAACTGGGGCCCATTGCCAAGTACCTGAACCTGAACCGCGGCAACCGCATGCTGACGCTGAGCGCCATGGCCTCCAAGGCGGCCGGGCAGGCCGCGTGGCTGAAGGAGCACCGCCCGGACAGCGAACTGGCCGGCCGTACCTTTAACCAGGGTGACATCGTCACCACCATGATTAAGTGCGCCAACGGCGAGACCATTTTGCTGACGCACGACTGCACCCTGCCCAGGCCCTACAGCCGCGGCGGGCGCATCCAGGGCACCAAGGGCGTCTGGCTGGAGGACAACCGCAGCATCTACATCGACGGCCTAAGCCCCCATGACCCCAGCCACTGGACCCATCGGTGGGAGAGCGACGCAAAGTATATGGAAGAGTACTGCCACCCCCTGTGGCAGGAGTATGAAGCCTTTGGCAAGCGCGGCGGCCACGGCGGCATGGACTACCTGGTGCTGCGCGCGTGGATAGAGTCTATCCAGCAAGACCAGTCCTTCCCCATTGATGTGTACGACACCGCCAGTTGGATGGTGGTCACCGCGCTGAGTGAACAGTCTGTCGCGCTGGGCGGCATGCCGGTGCCGGTGCCGGACTTTACCGACGGCGCCTGGATGACCCCGCAGCCCGTGCACGAAGGGCGGTACGCGCTGGACTGGTAAACAGAATACGGCGCACGGATAACACACAGTCCTGTTCTTCACAACCCGTTGTTCCCGGCTTTCGCCGGGAACTCCGGC
>CAYFSN010000122.1:0-3974 GCA_964345845.1 uncultured Christensenella sp. | reverse complement strand
GGCTGAACGCGCAGGGGCCGCCGGCGATGACGATGGGGTCCAGCTCCGCGCGGTCGCTAGATAGCACCGGGATGCCGCCCAGGTGCAGCATCTCCAGGATGTTGGTGAAACTCATTTCATACTGCAGGGTAAAGCCCACAATATCAAAGCGGTTCAGCGCCGTCTTTGTCTCCAGCGAAAACAGTGGCAGGCCTTCCTGTTTCATCAAGTCCGCCATGTCCACCCAGGGCATCATCACCCGCTCGCAGACAATGTCCGGCTGCTTGTTGAGAATGTGGTACAGTATCTTCATGCCCAGGTGGGACATGGCCACTTCATAGGTATCCGGGAAGCAAAAGGCGAAGGTGGCGGTGTCCGCCGTCGCCTGTTTGATTTCGGTGTTCATCTCCCCGCCGATGTAGCGGGCGGGCTTTTCCACCCGGGGCAGCAGCCGCTCCAGCAGCGCCAATTGTGCCTTGTTCAATGGGGTCCTCCATTACATACAGATTGCCGCTCATCTTACCATAATGCGCGGCAATCTGTCATTACGCCGGGGGCGTCCCCGGGGGCGGCCAGGTTACTTGTCCATGTTGTACTTTACAAAGCACACACAGCCGGTTTCCGTGACCAACTGCATGCCGCAGGCGCGGTAGAAGGCCACCGTCTCTTCGCTGTCGTCGGTCATCAGCACGGTTTGGCGGATGTGGGCAAACCGCGCATATGCCCGGCTCATCAGCTCCCGGCCGATGCCCTGGCGCTGGTATTCAGGCCGCACCATGATGTCCTGAATATACAGGATGGAGCAGTCATCGCCCACTGTGCGAATCAGGCCCACGGCCTGGTCGCCGTCCCAGGCGCTTAGGTGCCACAGGGCGCCAGGCAGCAGTTTTTCCATTTTGCCTGCGTCTCTGGTATAGGCGGTCCAGCCGTCGTACAGTTCCAGCAGCTGCGGCATGGGAATGGGGCGGTTTTCGTGATAGGTAATCATGGGTTTTCTCCTTTGGTTTTCAGTAAAAAGAGTATAGCATACCGGGGCGGAAGCGGTTGAGTTTGTTATGTTTAACTATCTGAAAAAGGGGTTATATACTGTTTGCGCGCAAGCGCCATTATTATGTACAAGCTTAAAAGGAGCATCATCTCAATGTTGAAAATCGCCATCGTCACCGGCAGCACCCGCCCCGGACGCAACAACGAACAGGTCGCCAAGTGGGTTCTGGAGCAGGCCAAGCAGCGCGGAGACGCGGAATACACCCTGGTGGACATTCAGGACTACAACCTGCCGCTGCTTGATGAGCCGCTGCCCGCTGGCTACAACCAGTACCAGAATGAGCACACCAAGAAGTGGTCCCAGGCCATCGCGCCCTATGACGGCTATGTGTTCGTGACGCCGGAATATAACCACGCCCCCAGCGCCGCGCTGAAAAACGCCATCGACTACCTGGCGGTGGAGTGGGCCAACAAGGCCGTTGGCTTTGTCAGCTATGGCAGCGCCTCGGGCGTGCGCGCGGTGGAACACCTGCGGCAAATCGTCGGCGAACTGCAAATGGCGGACGTACGCGCCCAGGTGCAGCTGAGCCTGTTTAATGAGTTTGAAAACTTCAGCGTCTTCAAGCCCAGCCCCATGAAGGCGGAAGACCTGAAGACCATGCTGGACCAGCTGCTGGCGTGGGCCGGCGCGCTCAAGCCCCTGCGCGGGTAAACAGCGCCTTTCGTCTCACACAGCGGACGAACAAAACCCGGGAGGGCTGAATGCCGCTCCCGGGTTTTTGCGTGATGCTTTGTCAGTCCGCCGCGGGCGGCACAACGGTCACCGGGTATTTCTCGTCAACTGCCGCAAAGTCCTGCGCAAGTCCGCCGGCCTGCTCGTACAGGTCGTACAGCTGCTGCAGGGCTTCCAGGTTTAGGGGGATGTCGCCTTTTAACTCAAAGTCGCCGTCCAGCAGGAAAGGAAGTACGTCCGCTTCTTTTTCCAGGATGTCTTTGAGCATGGCCAGGGCGGGGGACGAGAACGTCAGCATCACCGTTTCATAGGCGCTGGTGCTGGCTTTGCTGTCCACCGGCAGGGTGTAGGCGGTGTCCTCCACCCACAGCGTGATGGTGTCGGCGTTGACCAAGGTGCCCGCCACCGCGAACTGGCCGCGCAGCACCGCGGGAGCGCCCGGCATAAAGAAAATATCAAACTGTATGAAGTGGAAATAGTCATCCTCTGACGTGACCTGGCCGATGGGCTGCACCGCGTCCGGCCGGTAGGTGATGCTGCCCACGTTCACGGTGGGGTCGACCTGGTTTATAAACCCGTCGCTTTCAAGAAACAGGCTTTGGTCAAACGCGCCGGAAGCCATCGCGGTCATAGACAGAGCCAGACAGCAGGCCAGCAGCAGGGTTACAAATCGTTTCATCATGAACATTCCTCACAGGTTCGCTTTACAGTTGAGCCAGGGCCGCAGCACCCAGGATGCCCGCGTCGTTTTGAAAGCGGGCGGACACCACCATGGTAAAGGGGTTAAAGGTTTGGAAAGCGCTGGTTTTTTCCACTTCATGGCGCAGGGTGTCAATGACAATGTCGCCCGCGTTTGACAGCCCGCCGCCAATGGCGATAATGGAAGGTGCAAATATCATCATCAACGAGGAAAGGCCAATGACGACTTCCTGCACATAACTCTGCCAGATGTCCTGCAGCCGGCCGGCGCGGATGTTATTGACCACCTCGCGTACGCTCATGCCGCCGGCCATCTTGCGAAGGGAGGAGGCCGCCGCGTACATCTCCCAGCAGCCCTGCTGCCCGCAGGAACACTGCAGCCCCCCGGCGTGGGTAATCATGTGGCCGATTTCCCCGTGCAGGCCGTGGTGGCCGCGGGCGGGCTGACCGCCGATGATGAGCCCGCCGCCAATGCCCGTGCCCAGCGTGATGAGAATGGCCGTGTCGTGTCCCTTCAGGGCGCCGTGAATGTGTTCAGCCGCCAGGGCGCACACCGCGTCGTTTTCCATGGGCATCGGCCGCCCAAACAGGTCAAACAGCAGCAGCCCCAGGGGCGCGTTTACCCAGCCAAGTTGGTTGGCCGTGACAAAGCCGCGGTCATCCATGGAGCCGGCGCAGGACACCCCCACCGGCACATTGGGAAAGCGCTTGAGCGCCACCTGCACCATGGCGTGTATCACGCGTGCCATTTCCTGAGGGTCGCGGGGCGACTGCCTGCGGTCGCGGTAGACGATTTCCAGTCCGCTTTTGACTACGCCCAACTTGACGGTCGTGCCGCCGATATCCACGCCAATCGCGTACATGTTCTCACCTCTGGTGTTTTATACCGTTATCCTATCATATTCTATGCCGCCGCACAATGAACCCGACACAACCGTACCATGCGGCCGCGAATAATATGCAGGAAATGGCACAATAAAGATTGACAGGAGGATTATATACGGTGTAATATCTGTATCAAACAGAGTATAGTAGATTGGTAAAACTTCACAACAACCTGCGGCGGCTATCCGCCACGCTTTCCGGGTTCACGAAACGGTACGGTACACAATTGAGACCGCGCTCGCGCAAGTAAGGAGAAACACATGGATTACAGCAAACTAAGCCTGGAGCTGTGCGAAAAGCACGCCGGCAAGCTGGAGGTTATTTCCAAGGTGCCTGTCACCAACCGGGATGAACTGTCCACCGCCTATACCCCCGGCGTGGCGGAGCCCTGCCGCAAAATCGCCCAGGACAAGCATGAAGCCTACCGCTACACCATCAAGGGCCGCACGGTGGCCGTTGTGTCAGACGGCACCGCGGTGCTGGGCCTGGGTGACATCGGTCCCGAGGCCGCCATGCCCGTCATGGAAGGCAAGGCCGTATTGTTTAAGGCCTTTGGCGGCGTGGATGCCTTCCCCATCTGCCTGGACACCAAGGACACCGAAGAAATCATCAAAACCGTCAAATACCTGGCGCCCACCTTTGGCGGCATCAACCTGGAGGACATCGCCGCCCCCCGCTGCTTTGAGATTGA
>CAYFSN010000121.1:0-4014 GCA_964345845.1 uncultured Christensenella sp. | reverse complement strand
TCGCCCGTATGTGTTTTACGTCAATCAGCACCAGGCTCTCCTCGTCCGCTATGCTTAACACCAGGCGCAGCACACCCGCCTGGGTGTCGTTTAACTGCAGCATGCGGGCCAGCAGCAGCGGCCCCATCTCGCTGACGGTGGCGCGCACGGGGTGCCCCTGCTCGCCAAACACATCCCAGAAGGTCACCGGACAGGCGCGGTTCTGGTAGTTTTGCACGCCCACCTGGTCAAGCCTGGCGTCAATCTTCTCGTTGCGCTGCCCGGGGCGGCTCAGCCCCGCCAGGTCGCCTTTAATGTCCGCCATGAACACCGGCACGCCCAGCTGGGAGAAACCTTCCGCCAGCACCTGCAGGGTGACGGTTTTGCCGGTGCCGGTAGCGCCGGAAATGAGGCCGTGCCGGTTGGCCAGCTGCGGCAGCAGGCAAACCGCGCCCTCAGCGCTGGTGCCTACCCAGATTTTGTTATCCAGTAACATCCTTTTTTCCTCCTCACCATATACGATCTTTTTGAAGTTCTATTATGAAACAAAACTACTTTCGCAGGGCTGCAAACTATGCAGCCGTTTTCCGTATTTTACAGCGCGAAGCGCACCAAGGCAACCGCCCGGGCGGAGATGCCCTCGCCGCTGCCTTCAAAGCCCATGTGTTCGGTGGTGGTGGCCTTGACCGACACCCGCTCCATGGGAATCTTCAGGGCGTTCGCCAGCGCCTGGCGCATGGCGGGGGCGTGCGGCGCCAACTTGGGGCTTTGCGCCGCGATGGTGATATCCACGTTATGGGGCGCCAGGTTCACCTCCCGCAGTAGCCGCACGGTGCGGCTGAGCAACTCCAGCGAGCTGATGCCCGCGTACTCGGGGTTGGTGTCCGGAAAGTGCTGGCCGATGTCGCCCAGCGCGGCGGCGCCCAGCAGCGCGTCAATCAGCGCGTGCACGGCCACATCCGCGTCGCTGTGCCCCTTTAACCCCTTGGGGTGGGGGATGGTGATGCCGCCCAGCACCAGGGGCCTGCCTTCTACCAGGCGGTGGGCATCGTACCCCATGCCGATGCGCGGCAGCCGGCTGCCGCACAGCAGCGCCTCGGCACGCTCCAAGTCGCCGGCAAACGTAATCTTCAAGTTGTCCGGGTCGCCCTCCACCAGGTGCACGGGCAGGCCCAGCTGTTCCACAAGCGACGCGTCGTCCGTGGCCGGTCCCGCGCCCTCCGTATAGGCGCCTTGCAGCAGCGCCCGGTGAAAGCCCTGGGGCGTCTGCACCGTGCGCAGCAGCCTGCGGTCCACAGTGTCCACCGCCTGGCCGGCGTCGTTTAGGCGCTTCACGGTGTCGGTTACATCCAGCGCCGGCACGCCGGAGCCGTGCTCCCTGGCGCTGTCCATCACCCGCGCAATGAGCGCGTCAGACACCAGGGGGCGTGCGCCATCGTGTACCAGCACCACGTCACAATCCTCCGGCAGGCCGCGCATGCCGCTGAGCACGCTTTCCTTGCGGTTGCGCCCGCCGGGCAGGATGTGGTCGGCCTTCAATCCCTCGCGCTTGAGCACGCGGTGAAACTCGTCCACGTCCTCATCGCGCGCCACCACAATGACGCCGTCACAAAGCGCGCCAAACTTTTCCACGCTGTAGGCGATGACCGGGCGGCCGCCCAACATCTGCAGTGTCTTCACGCGCCCGCCGCCCATGCGGCTGCCGGTGCCCGCGGCGGCGATGATGGCCCAACAACTCATGGCTGTTCCTCCTGTGCCAGTGTTTTGATGATGAAGTCGTAGATGTCCTGCGCGCCGGCCGGCCACCGGTCGCGGAAGCGCGCCGCCAGCTCCGCCGTGGGCAAGCTGAGGTCGATGCGCATCAGCGGCATACGCCGCTCCATAATTTCCATGGTGACATGGTATTCATTCTGGCCTTCATGCGAAATGCGGGCGGACTTTTCCCGCTCTTCATCAAAACGCGCCCGGAAACTGGGGGCCGCTTCATCGATGCGGCTGACCAGGCTCTGGGGCGCGCGTTCCAGGAACATGTTCAAGGTTTCTTCGCCGGCGGGCGTCAGCTGGTACAGGTCGTCCGCCGCCTGGGGCGTGCGCGCGGCCTGGCCGGCGTCACGCAGTTCGTACAGCGCCGTCTGCAAATCAAAGTAGTTCATGATGTCATTTTCCACCATGAAGCTGATTAACTGCAGGTTGCCGCACTCACCCAGCGCCCTCAGGGTATGGAGGGTCAGCACCTTGCGCTGGATGTCGCCCAGGCGATGCCGGGGGAATTCTGCCATTTTTCCCTCCTTTATTTTGCTTGATTGTACCTAAACCATATCAGCGGGTCAAGGAAAAACGCGGGATGGTCAACCGGCCCCGTCCAATTCCTGCCAGAAGGCTGCTAGCAGGTCGGGCAGCTGGGCGGGGTCGTCCACACGGGTCACCTGCCAGTGGGGCGGCATCAGCGCCCGGTAGGCGCCCTGCGAAAAGCGCTCGTCCAGCAACGCCAGCACGCCCCGGTCGTGTTCTGAGCGGATTAAGCGTCCCGCCGCCTGCAGCACCTTGTGCATGCCGGGGTAGCGGTAGGCGATGTCAAAGCCGCTGTGGCCCTGGTCGCTCGCCCGGCGGCGGATGGCCTCGCGCTCCTCCCCCACCTGGGGCAGGCCCACCCCCACCACGCACACGCCAATCAAGGCAAGGCCGGGCAGGTCGATGCCCTCGGAAAAGATGCCGCCCAGCACCGCGAGGGCCAGCATTGGCTCGTCATCCGCGGTGAACCGGGCCAGGTACGCCTGGCGCGCTTCCTCATCCATACGGCCCTGCTGTACGTGCAGCGGCAGATCCGCCAACTCCTCCTGCGCCATGCGCAGATAGCGGTATGAAGGGAAAAAGGCGATGTACTTGCCCGCGCGCCCGGAAAACACCTGGCGGATGGCCTCCGTCACCTGTCCCAGGCTGCGCTCCCGCGCGGCGTATCGGGTGTCCACCGGCAGCTGCAGGCACAATAAATGCTCCGGCGGAAAGGGTGAGGGCAGTTCAAAGCAAGCGTCTTCCTCTTCGCCGCCAAGCAACCGCCGCATGCCGGCCAGCGGGCTCATGGTGGCGGAGTAGCACACGAAGCCGTGAAACTTCGCGGTGGCCTTGTTCAAGTGCGGTGTAAAGTCCAGGCACAGCAGGGTCAGCCGGCGCTCCTTGCCAACGGGCTCCCACAGCTGAGCATAGCTCTCCAGTTCCGCGGTCAGGCGCACCAGGGCGTCCTGAAAGCCCAGCCAGTCCAGCACCGCCGTGCCCTCCACCCGGTAGCCGGGGTAGTCGCGCAGCGTCTGCAGCAGGGCGGAAAGCGCAGTGCCAACGGCCTCCAGGTCGGGCGTTTCCGCGCGCAGGGCATACAGCAGCGCCGTGCCGCGCCTGTAAAGCGGGTGGCGCCGCCCAAGCGCCGTGCCCACGTGGCGGCGAAAGTCGCGCAGGCGCGCGCCATCCAGCGTGCCCGACAGCATCCCCCGCACCCGGTCGGGCAGGTTGTGGGCCTCATCCACCAGCACACACAGGCCGCGCGGGCGCTCAAACACACGCTGCAGCCGCACGCGCGGGTCAAAGGCGTAGTTGTAGTCGCCTATCACCACATCCGCCATGGTGCTCAGCGTAAGCCCCAGTTCAAACGGGCAAAGGGTGTGCTTGTCCGCCAAATGAAGCAGGCTGTCGGTGTCCCAGCTGGGCATACGCATGGCGGCGGCCAAAGCATCCGGCTGGCGGTCGTAGTGCCCCTTTGCCCGGGGGCAGTGGTCCGGGTGGCAGCGCACCTCGTCCATGGGGCATATTTTCTCCCGCGCGTTCAGGGTCAGCGCCTTTGCTTTCAAGCCATGACGGCGCATGCGCTTTAGCTCCTGCTCCATGGCGGCGTGGGCGGTGGTGCGGGCGGTGAGACAAAACACCTGCTCGCAGTGCCCAAGCCCCAGTGCTTTCAGCGCAGGGTAGAGCACCGCGGCGCTTTTGCCGGTGCCCTCTCGTGTCAAGGGTATG
Source organism: uncultured Christensenella sp. (assembly GCA_964345845.1). GTDB lineage: Bacteria > Bacillota > Clostridia > Christensenellales > Aristaeellaceae > UBA1038. The sequence goes on along the minus strand of CAYFSN010000121.1, from coordinate 33 downwards.
ACACAAGTTTTTTTATTGAATGTATATTTTTTA
>CAYFSN010000120.1:0-4303 GCA_964345845.1 uncultured Christensenella sp. | reverse complement strand
AAATCGATGTTTCGAATCTTCAGATGCCCTGAATCTGTCCAGTTATACAGCGTTCTTGTGCAAGGAATGACCGGGTAAAGCTTGTGACGCTCAGCATATCCCCTGGTTGCGTCAAGCGACCACTTCTCTGGCCCCAGCACCTTTCCCTCAAGAAAGGTAACAAAGTCCATGCACTGGGCTAATTTACACTTCGCCCCAGTTCGCAGACGCCGTTCCTTGTATTGCCGCTGCGCGCTCTCCCAAAAGTATCGTTTCACCTCCTTGAACAAGGGAATATCGATGGACTTGCTGTTCGTCTGAATCGTTTCCCGCTGAATCACTGCATTTCGTTTCAGTTCTCGACCTATGGTGCTTCTGTGTCGGCGAAGTAGTCTGGCAATTTCATTAGCACTGGCTCCCTGTTGTTTCATCCTCTGGATGGTTTTGCGCTCTGGCTCCTGAATGTGGCAATACTTGTTGATTCCTATGCTATACTCAGCTTGGCTCATGGTTGCGACCTCCACGGTTTTGTTCAGCAAAACAATCTTACCGTGTTCGCTTACTATGAGCCATTCCTTTTAACTCATCTGTGTTGCACTTGGGGTTTCAATCCGGGGCACATTTTATGCTGGTTCTCTTGATCGCAGCACCATAGCCGGGGCACCCTGATTAAGAGTTAGGGGAACGCAGCACTGTTGCCGCCTCTGGCCTGCTTCACAAAAAAAGCCACAAAACAAGTTGCATCGCAGTTCTACGCATTGTTCCCTTATGGGCGCGATGAACACATCCCCCAGCCGCGCGGCCGATTCCTCCATAACCCTTTCCCCAACTTTTCCCCAGTAGGGCGCCGCCCCCGTTTGCGTGCGATTTTCCTATGCCACGGGCCGAATTCGTGCTATACTCGCTTGCGATTTCACAAATCTTTGCCGGAGGACAACTGTATGGTACTTGCGCTGGTTTTGTTCCTGGTTACCTATGTGGCGCTGCTCATTTTCTCCGACTACCGGGCGTACATTGCCCTGTTTTCAGCCGCCCTGTTTGTTATCCTGGGCATTCTGCCCGTCGACAAGGTGTTCGGCGCGGTGGACTGGAACGTCATCATGATGATTGCCGGCACCATGGGCACGGTATACTTCTTCATTAAAAGCCGCATGCCCTCCCTGATGGCCGACCACATCATCGACAAGATGCCCAACGTGAAGTGGGTCATCATCGCGCTGTCGCTGTTTGCAGGCCTCATTTCCGCCTTTGTGGACAACGTGGCCACCGTGCTGATGGTGGCGCCGGTGGCACTGCTGGTGAGCAACAAGTTGAAGATTTCCCCGGTGCCGGTCATCATCTCCATCGCCATCTCAAGCAACCTGCAGGGCGCTGCCACCTTGGTGGGGGATACCACCTCTATCCTGCTGGGCAAGCAGGCGGGCATGAACTTTGTAGACTTCTTCTGGTACCAGGGCAAGCCCGGCCTGTTCTTTGTGGTGCAGGTGGGCGCTATCCTGTCCGCCGTCACCCTGTGGGTCATCTTCCGCAATTACAAGCAGTCTGTCGCCATGGAAGAAAAAACGGTGGTGACCGACTACTTCCCCACCTTCATGCTGCTGGGCACCATTCTGCTGCTGGTGGTGGCCTCGTTCATCCCCGAAGGGCAAAAGCCCGCCATCACCAACGGCCTCATTTGCATGGGCATCCTGCTTATTGGCTTGGTGCGGGACATGGTGCAAAGCAAAAAGCCGCTGGACTCCATCAAGGAAGTGGTCAAGGAGATTGACTTTTTCACCCTGCTGCTGCTGGCCGGGCTGTTTGTGGTCATCGCCGGCATTTCCGAAGCCGGTGTGGTGGATGAGATTGGCCGCGCGTTCGCCAACCTCTCAGGCGGCAATGTGTTCATCGCCTATACGCTGATTGTGTGGGCGTCCGTGCTGCTGTCTGCCTTCATTGACAACATTCCCTACGTGGCCACCATGCTGCCGGTCACGGCGGTCATCGCGGCGCACCTGGGCATTGACCCCACCATCCTGTACTTTGGCCTGCTGGTGGGCGCCACGCTGGGCGGCAACCTCACCCCCATCGGCGCCAGCGCCAACATCACGGGCATCGGCATTTTGCGCAAGAACGGCCACGAGGTCAGCAACTGGGACTTCATGAAGATTTCCATCCCCTTTACGCTGACGGCGGTGGCATCGGGCTATGTGTTGGTGTGGCTGCTCTGGGGGGTCTGATAGCAACACCGTACATGCTATGAAAAAAGCACCCGCGCGGGTGCTTTTTTGTTGATACGCTTTGCTGTTGGCTATACCTCAAACCACCGGATTTCATTGGCCGCCAGGTCCATGGGCGTGCCGGTGCCGTCGCCCCGGTACACCACGGTGCTCTGGGGCTCAAAGGTGTTGTTCACCACGCAGTATTTGCCGTTTTTCACGTAGGCGTGCACGTCCACATTGGGGTTTTCGCTGTACCACTGGTGCAGCGCGCCCTCGCCGTGGCTGGCCCACAGCACCGCACGGTGCAGCAGCCGGGCGTTTTCAAAGCTGTAGGGCAGGCCGCTGATGTAGACGGAGCGGCCCTTACCAAAGCTGTTCACCGCCATGCGCAGCTCCTTGTCTTCCTGCTTTAGCACGGTGGCGTCCGCCAGCGGGTACATGCCCGGGCGGGGCTCGCCAAAGTTGATGGGGCTGGCGGCATCCGCCAGGATGAAGTGCTCCGGATGCTCCTGCCAGTTGTACTTGTCGTAGTTCAGCGTAAAGCCGGTCTCCTTTTCCACGCCCAGCATGGAGGCCAGCTGCAGGTAGCGCCCCTGGTGCTGGTGGCCGGAAGGCTCGCCCACGCCGATGAACCCGCCGCCCCGGTGCACAAAGCCCCGGATGGCGGACACGATGGCCGGGTCTGCCCAGACGGCGCCGCCGGTGTGGGCGGTGTCGCCGTCGCCCACGTTGATGATGACGTCGATGTCATCCAGCACGGCGGGGTTGCTTAAGATGTCATCAAAGCTGATGAACCGCACGTCCATCGGCGCGCCGCTTAAGGCTTCGATGACGCCGGCGTAGCTGTAGTTTTGCTTTTGATACAGCGCGTGGTGCACCATGTGCCCGCCCCAGGCGCGCATCTTGCCCCAGCTGTTGAGCACCGCCACGGTCTTAACACACCAGGGCGTGGTGCCCTTTACGTTTTGATACAGCTGGCGGAACTCGCTGGTCACCTGCTCCACATAGTTCAGGAACTCCGGGAACTGCAGCGTCAGCTTCAGGTAGCCGCCGTAACCAATGCGGTCCACCGGCGAGCGCAGGATGGCCCGGCGCGCGGTGACCCAGTTTTCCTTGGCTTCCTTCACCGGGTCGCCGCCTTCAAAGAAGGTATCCGGGAAAAAGTAGGGCAGCAGCCGGGCTTCGGTGTACTTGACCCCCGGAATATCGCTGATGAGCCGCAGCGTGGCGCCATTGCCCACACTGCCCACCACAGCGTCCAGGTTGATGTGCTGAAACTCGGGCATGAAGGGCTCCACGCCTATCCAGTGGTCGCCCAGGAACATCATGGCTTCCTTGCCGTGTTCGTGGGCGATGTCCACCATTTCGCGGGCCAGTTTGGCCACTTCCCGCCGCTGAAAGGCCTGAAAGTCGCTGAACTCTTTGGAGGGCACGCGGTACTGGTTGTTGTAGTACCCCTGGTCGATGATGTATTCCGGCCGGAAGGGGTAGCCCACCTCCCGCTCAAACTGCTCCAGAATATACGGGGAAACCGACGCGGAATAGCCGTACCAGTCCACAAACTTCTGCCGCTTCAGTTCGTCAAACACCAGGGTGAACTGGTGAAAGAACGTCGTGAAGCGCAGCACGTCCACATAGGGGTGCTCCTTGATGAAGGTGCGCAGGCGCTCCATGGTGAAGGCCCGCGTCTTGGGCTGGCGCACGTCAAAGGTGATTTGGTGCTCAAAGTCCTGCCAGTCGTTGACGACGGCGTTGTACATGTGCACCGGGTCCCAGAGGAGGTAGGCCAGGAAGCTGACTGTGTACTCATGAAACGGCGTGCAGCCGCTGATGATGACATCGCCGTCTTCGTAGCGCCACTGGCTGGTCGGTACCACGTCGCCTGTGGTGCGGTCGATGACCTCCCACCAGCGGGTGATGTCATCGCGGGTATTCACTTCCAGCAGTTCCTGGGAGATGCCCTTCATCAGCGGTACGCGCAGGCTGTCCCCCTCCGCAGTATAAAAGGCGGACATGATGTAGCACTGCTGCACCTCGTCCGGGTTCGCCTTTGCCCAAGCGTTGTCTTTGCGGGTGGTGTAGTAGGTGGCGTAAATCTTGGCGCCGGTGTCCGCCAGTTCGCG
>CAYFSN010000119.1:0-4375 GCA_964345845.1 uncultured Christensenella sp. | reverse complement strand
CACCCGCGATGGTGAAGATGGCGTAAGTATAGGCGCCAATCAGCAAAAAGCCCGCCTGTCACAGAGAGAACAGGCCGGTGAAGCCGTTGAGCAGGTTCATGCTGACGGCGATGAGCGCGTAGATGGCGCCTTTTTTCAGCACCGTCATCAGCATGGTGCTGCTGCCCACGGTGTTTTCCACGATGTACACCCCGGCGTACAGCAGGGTGATGAGCACCAGGTACACAAAGCCCCGCTTGTAGCGGCGCAGGCCGTCTATCAGGCTTGCGGCAATGGCCAGCGCGATGACCAACAGCAGGATGCTAACAGCCAGCAGCGATGGGCTGTGGCGGTAGAAGAACAGGTCCAGCCCGTTTTGACCGGACAGGTCCAACTGTTCTTTGTAGCTGTCCGTATAGCGCTCCAGCGCCCGCAGGGTCTTCTCACGCTCTGTGCCCTCCAGGGCGGTCAGCACGCGATCACGCGCGGTGGCCATGCGGCTGTCGCTGTCGGCCAGGTTTTGTGGGTCCAGCCGGGGCAGCAGCTCCGGCAGTGTGTGCTGTGCCTGCAAGGCGTTCACCGCCAACACAACGGCGCATACCGCCAGTAGCAGGGCAAGGACGACTTTCAATGCTTTCATCATCGCACCTCACACCTTCTCATGCACGGCTTCGCCGAACAGCCCGGTGGGTTTAAACACCAATATCATGATGAGCAGGGCGAAGGTGAACGCGTCGGAGAAAGTGGTCAATCCAACCGCCTTCATGATGTTCTCCGCGATGCCGATGATAAAGGCGCCTATGACCGCGCCGGGGATGGAGCCAATGCCGCCAAACACCGCCGCCACAAAGGCCTTCAGCCCCGGCATGGCGCCCACGGTGGGCGTGACCGCGGTGTAGTTGGTGAAGTACAGCATCGAGCCCACCGCCGCCAGGAAACTGCCAATGATAAAGGTGACAGAAATGACGCTGTTGATGCGGATGCCCATCAGCCGTGCGGTTTCAAAGTCTTTGCTCACCGCGCGCATGGCCATGCCGATTTTGGTGTGGTTGATTAGCTGCACCAAAGCGACCACCAGCGCCAGGGTCAAAATAGGCGTCACCACGGTGACCATCTTGGTGGTGGCAGAAAAGATGGTGACGGAGTTGGATATCCACGGAATGGTGGGGTACTGCTTGGCCAGACCGCCGGTCACATACCACATGAGGTTTTGCAGCAGATAGCTGACCCCAATGGCGGATATCATGATGCTCATGCGGGGGGCGTCCCGCAGGGGTTTATAAGCAACGCGCTCCACCGCGAAACCAAGCCCTACCGTCAGCAGGATGGTCAGCGGTAGGCTAAGCGCCAGCGGCAGACTAGCGGCCATGTACACCATAAAAAAACCCGCCACGGTGAAAATATCCCCGTGGGCGAAGTTAATGAGCCGCAATATGCCATAGACCATGGTATAGCCGATGGCGATGAGCGCGTACTGACCGCCCACCGACACACCAGCCAGCAGGTAGGGTAAGTTGGCGCTGATAAAATCAGCCATGCATCTATCCTCCGGCCCCGGCAGCGCCTAAGGGCCCTTGTAGCGCACCGGTCAGGGCGGACTGCCGCCCTGACCGGTAGAAAACTTGTTGCGTGTAGTTTCTGTTATTCGCCGATGCCCTGCAGTTTGACAAACTCCCAGGTGCCTTCGGTGTTGTTGGTGCGCTTGATGAACGCTTCACTGCGCACCGCGTCGCCGTTTTCGTCAAAGGCGATGCTGCCCGTGACGCCCTGGTAGGTGACCTCGGGCATGATGTCCGCGATGTCTTCGCGCTCGGCGCTGTCAGCCAGTTTCAGGGCTTCCAGGGCCACCATGTAGCCGTCATAACCCAGGGCGGATACCGCGGCTACGATGTCGTTGCCGCCGTTGTTGGCCAGGCGGTCCGGGTTGTCGTTCAGCCACTGCTTAAAGCCGGTGACGAACTCTTTGGCCGTGCCGGAGGTGTCGCCCTCATCAAAGAAGGTGGTGACGCTGACCTGCATGTCGGTGCCCTTGGCGGCTTCCAGGATAACGGAACTGTCCCACGTGTCGCCCGCCAGGATGGGGATGGTGACGCCAGCGGCCGCGGCCTGGGTAATAATCTGCGCCGCGTAGGTGGTGGAGGTGGGGGAGACAATAACCTCCGCGCCTTCGTTGACCGCCTTAGTCAGGTAGGCGCTAAAGTCAGAGGTGCCTTCAGGGAAGGTTTCACCCAGCACTTCGCCCTGCTTTTTGAAGGCTTCGGTGAAGTAGTTCACCAGGCCCACGTCATAGTCGTTGCCCAGCTGTGCCAGAGTGTAGGCTTTCTTGGCCTGGTACTCATCCACCGCAAAGCCGCTGAGCACGGTGCCCTGGAAGGGATCCAGGTAGCATATGCGGTAGTACAGCGGGTTACCCAGGGTCACCTGGGGGTTGGTGGCGCTGATGGCAATCGCCACCACGCCGGCCGCGTCAAAGATGTCCGCCGCCGCGATGGAGACCGAGCTGCCATAGCTGCCAAGCACGATGCTGGCGCCCGCGCTGACCAGCTGCTGCGCCGCGGCCGGGGCCTTGTCAGGGGAGGACTGGTTGTCTACTTCCACCAGCTGCACTTCGTACACGCCGTCCGACAGTTCCACGGTGGGGGCTACGAAGTTGCCATAGTAAACGCCCAGCGTTTCCTGCTTGCCGCCGGCGCCGTTGTCGCCGCTGGCGGGCTCATAGATGCCTAAGGTGATGGTGCCTTTGATGTCGGTCTGTTCGCCAAGCGCAAGAACGGGTAGCAACATTGCCAGGACTACGGCAAACGCAAGCAGCCTTTTCATGGGGGTCCCTCCTCAGATGTGATTTTGTACATTCTACTGAAATAGCACCGAACATGCAAGTGTGGATGAGCAAATTGCATTCGTCCTCTGGCTTAAAATGAAAAGACTGCCGACAAAACGGCAGTCGAAGCTTAAGTATTTTCTTTGTTTTGGGCTGCCTGTTTGCTGGAGGGATGTGCAGCGTGATCCAAGGCGGGTTGCAGGAGGCGGTAAGCTGGGCTGCGCCGGAAGCAGAACATATGCTGCTGCAGCACACCGGCCACGCCGGGGTAGTTTTCCTCAGGGAAACGGCCGCCGTAGTGTTCCTGCTCTACGCGCAGTATCCAGACATCGCGCGGGAAGTAGTGCAGCCGGTGGTAGCCAAACAGCGCCACACAGCTGGCGACCTTGACGCCCACACCGGGCAGGGCCGTCAGCGACTGCATCAGTTCCTCATCAGTAAGGTCAGCAAGCGATGGCAGGTCTACCTGCCCGCTTGCGACCATGCGCGCGGTCTGCACGATATAGCGGCTGCGGTAGCCAAGGCCGCATGCGTTTAGGCTGTCAAGTGTTTGCGCGGCCAGTTGCTCGGGTGTGGGAAAGGCGTGCAGGCCGTTATCCAAGGGGGAGCCGAACGCCCGGGATAGCGCCTCCACGCAGTGCATGATGGCCGGCACCGTTTTTCGCTGGCTGATGATGAAGCTGATGAGGGTTTCCCAGGGGTCCTGCTGGAAGATGCGCAGCCCGGCACCATAGGCCGTAGCGGCGGACAAAAAGCGGTCGGTTTCCGGCACCAGCGCGCAGATGGCTTGGTAGTCCGTTTCAAGGTCCAGGTAAGGCGCCCAAAATGTACTCCACAATTGCGGGTTACAGTCTGCCTCAAAGGTGTGGGGTGCAATCTCCTTTAGGTGCAGCACGTGCCCGCCCACGATGATGCGGTACAGCCCATCGCTCACCGGGCGCATGCGAAAACACTGCCCGCTGTCGGCGTTGAGCTGCAAATCAAAGTGGGGGATGGTGACGCGCATGGCCTGCTCCTTTCAGCTGATAGGCATATTGTACCAGTACCGCGAACAAAAAAGAACCGTCTGCCCCGAGGGGCAAACGGAAAGGCGTTGCTTATAGTAAGCGGTTTACTTCTTTTCCCGGCGGAAGCACAGGAACCAATCCAGGCAGTACTGGTCGTCATCGGTGCTTTCCATGCGCTCCTTGGCGGTGCCGCAGGAACCGGCGGTGGGCACGATGGTGTCGTCACCGGGGCGCCAGTTGGCCGGGGTGGCCACGCTGTCGGCATCTGCCTTCTGCAGGGCCAGAATAATGCGGTTGATTTCGTCCATGTTGCGGCCGGTGCTCAGCGGGTAGTACAAAATGGTGCGGATCTTGCCCTCGGGATCAATGACGAAGACGGCGCGAACGGCCTGGGTGTTGCTCTGGCCGGGCTGAATCATGCCGTACTGGCGGGCAACATCCATGCGGATGTCCTCGATGAGGGGGAACTTCACTTCCACGCCCTTCATGCCGTTCCACTCCAGCTCCTGAATGCGGCGCAGCCAGGCGATGTGGGCATACAGCGAGTCAACGGACAGACCGACCAGCT
>CAYFSN010000118.1:0-4456 GCA_964345845.1 uncultured Christensenella sp. | reverse complement strand
GTCCAGCAGCATGACCGCGCTGTCGGCCGCTACCAGCACCCGGTAGGTGTCCTCCGAGAAGTCCTGGTGGCCGGGCGTGTCCAGGATGTTGATGTGGTAGCCTTCAAAGTTAAATTGCATGGCGCTGCTGGTGACCGAGATGCCGCGCTGCTTTTCAATTTCCATCCAGTCGCTGGTGGCGTGGCGGGCGCTTTTTCGTGCCTTAACGCTGCCGGCCTGGCGAATGGCGCCCCCGTACAGCAGCAGCTTTTCCGTCAGCGTGGTCTTGCCGGCGTCCGGGTGGCTGATGATGGCGAAGGTTCGCCTTCTGTTGACTTCGGTTTCCAGACGGGACATGTGTATCCTCCGTTCAAAAATGCGCCCTTGACGGCATAGCCTCCACAGGCGCTGGCAAATTATATGGAAAACAAAGGGGATGTGTCAATGAAAACAAGGTGCGGTTCAGTGGATGCCCCAAGCTTAAAGACGCATGGCCTCAGCTTTGTATGAACGGCGTCAACAGTTGCCGTTTTCACACGGCAGGTTGATTTCCCACCACTGGCGGCCGTCCTGGCGCAGCATGTCTTCCGCGGCCTGGGGCCCGCGGGTGCCGGCCTTGTAGTTGGGGTATTGCCCCCCGTGGCCACCGCAGCTTTCCTCGATGCTCTGCACAAACTGCCAGGAGTGCTCCAGTTCGTCCCACCGGGTAAACAGCGAGCGGTTTTGCCGGAAGGCTTCCAGCAGCAGCTGCTCATAGGCCTCCGGCACGTTGCCCTGAAAGCGGGCGGACTGGCTGTAGTTTAGCTCCACCCGCTCCATGGTGAACTCGTTGCCCGGGCGCTTGGCGTTTATCTGGAAGTACATGCCCTCCGCTGGCTGTACCTCGATGACCAGCAGGTTGGGGGGCAGGTGCTCAAACTCGCGGTAGAAGTTGATGCCCGGCAGGCGCTTAAACTCCACCACCACCTGGGTGAGGCGACGGTTGAGCCGCTTGCCGGCGCGGATGTAGATGGGCACACCGCCCCAGCGGAAGTTGTCCACACAGGCTTTAACGGCGATGTAGGTGGGCACGGCGGAGTCTTTGGCCACGTCCTCCTCATCCCGGTAGGCGGGCACGGGCTTGCCGGTTGCCTCGCCCGCGCCGTACTGGCCCATGACGATGCCCTGGCAGGCGTTGTGGTCTTCAAAACGCCGCAGGGAGCGCAGCGCCTTCACCTTTTCATCGCGCACGGATTCCGGCTCCAGGTCCACCGGCGGCTCCATGGTAATGAGCGACAGCAGCTGCAGCAGGTGGTTTTGCAGCATGTCTTTTAGGATGCCCGCCTGCTCGTAGTAGCCGCCGCGCCCCTCCACGCCCAGCACCTCGGTGGAGGTAATCTGGATGTTGTCGATGTAGTGGTGGTTCCACAGCGGCTCAAACAGCGAGTTGCCAAAGCGGATGGCCAGGATGTTGCGAATCATCTCCTTGCCCAGGTAGTGGTCGATGCGGTAAACCTGGCTTTCGTCCAGCACCCGGGAGATGGTGTCGTTCAGCGCCCGGGCGGTGGCAAGGTCCGAGCCAAAGGGCTTTTCAATCATCACCCGGTGGTCGGGGTTGCCCATTTTGACCAGTTCCCGTTCGCTTAAGTGCTCCACAATGGGGCCGAAGTGTTCCGGCGCCACCGCCAGGAAAAACAGCCGCACAGCGGGGTTTTGAAAGGCGGCTTCGTAGCCCTTCACCGCGTCCTTTAGGCCGCGGTAGCTGCCCGGCTCTGATATAAACTCCATGGCGTGGTAGTGCAGTTTGTCCAGGAACCGGGCCATGTGCCGGTCATCCACCCCGGTGCGGGAATGCGCTTCAACCGACTGGCGGGCCTCCTCGCGAAAGCCGTCGTCATCCTTTTTTCTGCGGCCAACCGCCAGGATGACCAACTCCTGCGGCAGTTGGTTTTCCGCCACCAGGTGGTACAGTGCCGGCAGCAGTTTGCGGTGCGCCAGGTCGCCCGTGGCGCCGAAAATGGTGACCACCAAAGCGTTTTGGGGCTGGGGCTCATGGGTGCGTGACATGGTTCCTCCTATGGGGTCATCAGCGGGCGCATGCGGCCGCGGGACATGGTGTAGTATGCGGCCGTGCCTGGCAGGCCGCACTTGATTATATACCCAAACACCCGGCCGGTGCCACCCGCGGGCGGCCGCGCGGTTCCCGCGGCAGGGGAGGGATGCATATTTGTTTGTAAATATTGGCGCTTTTGTTGACCGTGTAACGGTTTTGTAATATACTGCTGATGGATTATTCTGCGCCTGCGCGCGGCGAAGGGTTGGGTATTCGCATGAATCAACATAACAAAGGCACCAGGCGATCGGTCAGACTGCTGAGTCTGTTGGTCGTGCTTAGTTTGCTGCTGCCCGCGGCTATGGCGGCGCAGACAGGGGAGCAGTGGGGGTACAGCACCGTTAACGATGCCAAGTTCCGCCCGCGCCCCGGCACGACGGACTATATTGACAACCTGCCGGTGAACTGGCCGGCGAAGATACTGGGCACGGAAACCGTGGGCGGTGTGTTGTGGTACAAGGTACACACCAACACCCCCACCCGGCCCACCACCTATGTGGACGGCTACATGCGCAACGACGTGTTCCGCCCCATGACCGCGGCCGAGCAGGCTGCCCACCTGGGGCAGGCCGTGCCGGCGCCCACTGCGGTGCCCCAGCCCAGCGGCCAGCCGGCCCAGGGGCTGAGCAACCAGGCCCGGGTCATCGTGGGGGGCACCAACCTGCGCCCCACCCCCGGCGGCAGCACCACGGTGGTAGGCTTGCTGGACGGCGCCATGGTCACCGTGCTTCAAACCCCGGCAGACCTGGTGAACGGCTGGTACCAAATCAACGCCAGCGGCTTTGTGGGCTACGTGCCCGCCAACAGCATCAAGGTGCTGACCTGGGCAGAGTTGGGCACCGTACCCAATGACGACACCCCCGGCACCGGCGCTACCGCGGCGCCCGTGGGCCCCGCCGGCTACATCAAGCTGGTCAAGCCCGGCGTGAACCTGCGGCAGACCCCCGGCGGCAACAGCCAGAAACAACTGGCCATCAACACCATATTGCCCTACTACGGTTCCCCGCAAAACGCCATGGGCTACACCTGGGCCTACGTACAGGACGCCCAGGGCACCTGGGGCTATGTGCGCAACGACTGCTATGTATTCACCGATAAAGACGGCACCCAGGTAGCCGGGCCTACCCCGGCGCCCGGTCCCGTGATTCCCCCGGTGGTAGGTCCCACGGCCGCGCCCGGCGGCGGCGCCACCCTTGGCACCATCACGCTGATTCGCGGCGGCGTCAACCTGCGCGTTGGCCCCGGCGGCAAGAGCCTGGGCTGGCTGGACCGCGGCACCGTGCTGCCCTACTACGGCTTCACCCAGCAGGGCGGCTACTCCTGGTACTATGTCATGTCCACCCTTGGCGCGGGCTATGTGCGCTCGGACATGGCGCGCCTGGCCTCCGGCGAAACCCCGGTGCTGCCCCCCGCCCCCGGCGGGACTGAGCAGGCGGTGGGCTATGTGCTGACGGTGCTGAGCAACATCAACCTGCGCCGCACGCCCAACACCAACGCCGCGGTGCTTGAGGTCGTTCCCCGCAACACCATCTGGCCTCTGATTCACCCGGTGGTGAACAATGACGGCTACAACTGGTACTTTGTGCGGACCAACCAGCACACCGGCTACCTGCGGGGCGACACCGTACGCCAGCTGACCAACGACGAGGTGACCGCGTACCTGGCCGGGCAGATGCCCGGGCATACCCCCACCCAGCCGACAGACCCGGCGGTGACCACTGGGCACATCGCCACCACCCATACATCCGTCAACATTCGCCAGACGCCCAGCCTATCCGCCACGCAGGTGACGCAGGTGGCCAACGCCGGCACTGTGTTCCCCTACACCGGCACGGTGCTGTCCGGCGGGCAGACCTGGTACCGCATTACTTATAACGGCCAGGTGGCCTACATGATGGGCCGCTTCGCCCGCGTGCTGACCGCCACCGAATACCAGCAGTGGCTTAATGAACAGCAGGGCGTTGTGACGCCCACCCCCTCGCCGGTGGTGACCGCGCCGCCGTCGACGCTGAGCAACGTGGCCGTCACGGTGATGGACCGCGTGCTGCTGAGAACCGCTGCCGGCATGAACACCAAGACACAGTCGGTCATCTACAAGCAGGGCACCCAGGTGACCCTGGTGGGGCAGACCGCCAACGCCAGCAACTACTTCTGGTACCAGGTGAGCGTATCGGGCCAGACGGGCTGGGTGCGCAGCGACATGCTCCGCGTCCTCACCCAGGCGGAAGCCGGTACCCTGACCCCCACCGCGCCGGTTGGCACACAGCCCCAGGAGGCCACTTACCCCACGCTGAGCCGCGGCTCAACAGGTGAGGCGGTCACCCGCCTGCAGCCTGAGCCGCGCCGTCGGGGCTCCCGCCCGGCCAGCCCCATCACGGGCGGATC
>CAYFSN010000117.1:0-4556 GCA_964345845.1 uncultured Christensenella sp. | reverse complement strand
ACAAAAAAAGAAGCTGTCTAATGAAGTAAAACTTCATTGTGAGACAGCCTCTTTCTTTTTATCATAAATAATTAATTGTTATTCAATTACAAACTTATACTTCATGATTCAAAAAATTACACCCAACAAAAGAATTAAGTCTATTGACGCCCTGCGAGGATTTGCATTACTGGGGATACTGTTGCTTCATTGTATGGAGCATTTTGATATAACCTATGTGGCTGAGCTTTCATCCCCATTTTGGCAAAGAATAGATTCATTTGTTGTTCAATCTTTGTCATTCCTTTTTGCAGGGAAAGCTTATGCAATATTCTCACTCCTATTCGGATTAAGTTTTTTTATGCAAATGGAATCACAAGCAGCTAAAGGGAATGATTTCAGATTACGATTTCTGTGGAGACTTATACTTCTATTTATTCTTGGCTACTTAAATAATGCCATTTATATGGGAGAGTTCTTTATAGTATATGCTATACTGGGAATATTTTTAATTCCACTTTATAACGTTCCTACCAAATGGCTGGTGCCTGTAATGGTTTTATTGTTTTTACAGATACCTGACGTAGTTGCCTTTATTTCTTTGTTAAGTGGAAATGCGCCTAATGAGCCAACTTCTGCAGTGCTTTATATGGATGGATTATATGAGGAAGCTGCGCCAATTTTTATGTATGGTTCTTTTGTTGAAGTATTAAGGTTTAATCTATGGAAGGGCCTTGTGGCAAAGGTGTTGTGGGTTTATAATAACTCAAGATACCTGCAACTTATAGGGTTGTTTATTCTAGGTATGATTATAGGACGAAAAGGCATCCATAAAAGCGAAGATAAAATGATAAAGTATAGTAAAATGGCTTTACCTTATAGCATTGCAATATTTTTGATTTTTTATGCAGTGGTTGTGTTGCTTCCTTATTTGGGTGTAAGTGGTTTTGCGTTAGACAGAGGCACCACATTATTTAAAACATACTCAAACTTGGGAATGATGATGATGTACATAAGTTGGTTGACTCTTATATATTATAATGTGAAATCTACTAAGTGGTTAGATAAGATGGCCTCAGTAGGTCGAATGAGTGTTACTAACTATATGCTTCAAGGCTTTATTGGTGTACCACTTTTTTATGGTTTCGGTTTAAATTGGGCTCTTGAGACAACTTATCTTCAGGCCTTAATTGTAGGACTAGTAATTTATTATGTACTAATGGAGCTAAGCGATTGGTGGATTAAACGATATTATTATGGTCCTATAGAATGGCTTTGGAGGAGCTTGACATGGTTCCAAAAGGTGCCTTTAAAAAGGAACAGTAATTAAGTTTATCATATAACATACCCTTAGCGGAGACTTAGGATACTATTTTTATAAGTTATGGGATGAAACTGATATTAATCGATCATTTAAATTAGTTACTTTGTATGGTGTCAAAATCTGTAAGTTTTGATTAAACAATATAATTACGATAATTTTCAAAATAAATCATATGTAAAATGAGAAAACAATTACTTAATTTATTATTTGTGTTTGTAGTTATTACTTTTTATTCATGCAATGGAATATCAAGTTCTAACTACGTGATAAAAAATGAAATCGAAACATCTATGCGTGCTCCGGCATATCCATTGGTTACAGTGGATCCTTATTTTAATGCCTGGTCTTGTACTGACAGCCTGTATGATGATGAAGTTAGACACTGGACTGAGAAGGAGTTTCCGATGGTGGGGGCTTTAAGGGTCGATGGAGAGGTGTATAGGTTCATGGGTGAAGGTAAGTTACCTTTGAAAATGATTTTGCCTTCTGTACGAGAAGAAAGATGGGAGGCTAAATACACATTTAATAAACCTTCCGGGGAGTGCTGGAAAGATCTATCGTTTAATGACAGCTCATGGGAGACTGGAAAGTCTGCATTTGGGACAAAAGGGGAGCCTTTTATGTCAACATTATGGGATACCAAGGATATATGGGTTAGAAGAACTTTTAATTTGGACAAGGACCTTTCTGATAAATCTATTTATTTGAATTATTCACATGATGATATTTTCGAACTTTATATTAACGGAATAAAGGTTGTTGAAACTGGTTATTCATGGAAGTTTAATGTTGTTGAGCAACTGTCTGACGAGATAAAAGCTACATTGAAAGAGGGCGAGAATATAATAACTGCCCATTGTCATAATAGGACTGGTGGTGCTTATGTTGATTTTGGGTTGTATGAAAAGGAAGATGACCTGGGAGCTTTTACAAAAACAGCACTTCAAACATCTGTAAATGTTCTTCCTACTCAAACTATTTATACGTTTGATTGTGGCCCTGTTGAGCTTGAGGCTATTTTTACGACTCCACTATTGATGGATGATTTAGACTTAATATCACGTCCGGTTAGTTATTTGTCATATCAGGTTAAGTCGAAAGATAATCAAGAACACGACGTGCAAATCTATTTTGATGCTACACCTCAATGGGCGGTTAATGACCTTATTCAGGAAGTTAATTTTGAAAAAACAGAGAAAGATGGGCTTACATTCTTGAAAACAGGAACAGTGGAGCAACCTATTCTTCATAAAGGTGGTGATGATATCAGGATTGACTGGGGGTATTTCTACTTGTCAGGTAGGGGAAGTAGTGAAGTAAGTATTGACTTTGGTGATTATTGGGATACTAAAAAGGCCTTTGAGACTACTGGAAGTATTAAATCTGCAAACCCGATAACACTTTCTGGTGACTTAACAAAAGACATGCCAGTGTTAGCTTATTCACATGACTTAGGTAAAGTTTCTTCCCAAATAGTTACAGGATATATGATGCTGGGATATGATGATATATATTCTATCCAATACTTTAATGAAAACCTCAAGGGATATTGGACTAAAAATGGAACTGTGGATATCTATCAGGCTTTTAAAAGTGCAGATAAGGATTATTCAAGCATTATGAAAAGATGTGGAGACTTTAATAAAGCCATGATGAATGATGCGAATAAGGCTGGTGGAAAAAAATATGCAGAACTGTGTGCCTTAGCATATCGTCAGGCAATTTCAGCTCACAAATTAGTGGGGGATAAAGAGGGTACCCTGCTTTTCTTGTCTAAAGAAAATAACAGTAACGGTTCTATTGGAACAGTTGACGTTACTTATCCTTCAGCTCCTTTATTCCTTATTTACAATACAGATCTGGCTAAAGGGCTTTTGAACCATATATTCTACTATAGTGAGAGTGGAAAATGGACTAAACCATTTGCTGCACATGATATAGGTACTTACCCTCTCGGGAATGGGCAAACCTACGGTGGTGATATGCCGGTTGAAGAGTCTGGTAATATGTTGATTTTAACTGGTGCAATAGCTGAAGTTGAAGGCAATGCTGATTATGCTTCTTTGCACTGGGATGTTCTTACAACATGGACAGACTATTTGGTTGAACATGGATTGGACCCCGACAATCAGCTTTGCACGGATGACTTTGCAGGACATTTTGCACATAATGCAAACTTGTCAATCAAAGCCATAATGGGAATTGCATCATATGGCAAACTGGCCAAAATGTTAGGGAAGGTAGATGTTGCTGAGAAATATATGAATATTGCTAAAGAAATGGCTGTTAAATGGGAAGAAATGGCAAGAGATGGAGATCATTACAAGTTGACTTTTGACAGAGAAGGAACCTGGAGCCAGAAGTATAATATGGTTTGGGATAAGTTGCTGGGATTTAATATCTTTGATCCTGAGATAGCAAGAAAAGAGATTGCATTTTATCTAACCAAACAGAACAAATATGGTTTGCCATTGGATAACCGTCAGAACTATACAAAATCTGACTGGGTAATATGGACTGCAACAATGGCGGAAAATATGGAAGACTTCCATTCATTTGTGGATTTGATTTATAAGTACGCTGACGAGACTCATTCTAGAGTGCCCATCAGTGACTGGCATGATACTGAAACTGCGGAACGAATGAACTTTAAGGCGCGTTCAGTAGTTGGTGGCTACTTTATGAAAATGCTTGAGTCAAAGCTCGCAGAGAAATAAGTTATTAAGTCGGGATAGTGTTTTCGTAATGCTATCCCGATAATTTAATTATTAATATTGATGAAAATGCAAAGAATTACTTTAGTAGCCATCTTAGTCTTAATTGGATTTTATACGCAAGAAGTATTCCCACAGGCTCCGGCTCCCATATACAGAGATCCTATTACTGACGGAGCTGCTGATCCAACTTTAATATATAATCCCTTTGAGCAATCATAGTGGATGCTTTATACACAGCGTAGGGCTAATGTTGAAACAGCTGATGTTGCGTATTGTTATGGCAATGAGATTGGTATTGCCTATTCAGAAGATAACGGTAAGACATGGAGGTATAGGGGGACGCTGGACCTTGAGTTTGAAAGAGGTAAGAATACATTTTGGGCCCCGGATATTGTATTACATAATGGTGTGTATCATATGTTTGTGTCGTATATTCGTGGAGTATCCAATCATTGGAGTGGTAATGCCAAGATGATGCACTATACAAGCACTAATTTATGGGATTGGAAACATGAGGGAGAGGCAAAGCTACCTAA
>CAYFSN010000116.1:521-4769 GCA_964345845.1 uncultured Christensenella sp. | reverse complement strand
GCTTGCCCATTCCTCCTCACCCTGGGCAAAGTTGCGAACTTCAGTGTACTATATCCACACGTTACCAGTGGATCACGGTTTAATTTTGGAGTTCGGGTTTGTACGTTAAGTATCTCCTTGAATGTATGCCTGCAAGGGGTTTTGCTTTTGTTGATGCAAAAAACCGCCTCCTTTAGGAAGCGGTTAGTTTTGTTTATTCGTCCGATGGAAGCTGGTCGTTTAAGCCCATGGCCGTCGCCGGAATCACCAGGATGGTGCCCCCGCCCTCGCCGCCAAGGTCCATTTCCTCATACACCTGGGCGGCAACCTGGTCGCTCAGCCGGCTGTCCACCAGCCACAGCACGGCCTCCTTTTCCTTTTGCACTTCGATGTTAAACAGCCGCATATCGTGGCCGCCTGTGCCGCGTCCGTGCAGGATGGTAGCGCCGCTGGCACCGGAACCGCGGGCGACCTCCAGCGCACGCTCCGCCAAGCCGCGGTTTAGAATGGCGATGATGCAGTCGAAGTAAACGGGATCACCAGCCAGCGCCGCATAGGGCTTGAGCACCAACTGCTTTGCCTGCGCGCTAACGGACTGTTTGCGGCGGAACACCGCGCCCACAGCCATGATGGACACAACCGGTGCCATAGCGACCATGGCAATGACGCCAAAACCATCCACCAGCACATTGGCGGTGGGTGTCATGGCCGCTGCGCCTTGGGCGAAAGCGAGGACAAATGTGGCTGTCATGGGGCCTGAGGCGACGCCGCCCGCGTCATAGGCTATGCCAACAAAAACCGGGTCAGAGTAAAACGACAGCGCGATGGCCGCTGCGAAACCTGGCAGCAGAAAGTACCACAGCTTGACCTCGGGAATCAGTATGCGCAGCATGGAGCCTGTCATGGCCAAGGCCACGCCAATGGATAACGTTATCTTTATTATCTTGTTTGGAATACGCCCGCCTGTAACTTCTTCAATCTGCTGGCCCAGTACGATGACCGCAGGCTCCACCAATACCACAATCATGCCCAGTGCAAATGCCAGGATGGGCAGAAGCCAAGTATGGTTGCCGGCAATGCTGCGGCCAATAATCTGGCCCATATCTAGAAAGCCAAGGTAAACGCCGGTCAGGAACAGGGATAGACCCAGTAGTGTATACAGCAGGCCTTTGATGATGCGGCTCATTTCGCGTTTGCTGATTTTGAAGCGCATGAAGTTAAGGACAAAGAACAAGGCACTTAGCGGCAGCAAGGCCACAAGAGAATTGAGCAGCTCGGTCGGCAGCAATCTCACCAAGGGCTCCAGCACCCCTTGGTTGGGCACGAATTCCTGCGCCTCCCCCTGGATGCTGCCCTGTCCGGTAAAAATACTCATCAGCATCAGCGCGTACATGGGCCCTGCGCTCATCGCGCCTACCATACCGAAGGTGTCTTCCTCCGCCGTCTTACCGCCCTTGATACGGGAAAGCCCTGCCGACAGCGCCAGGATGAACGGTGTGGTCAAGGCGCCAGTGGTCGCGCCGGAAGAGTCAAAGGATATCGCCAGAAACTCTTCTGATACAAACAAGCTAAGCACAAATATGCCCAAATAGGCCAGCATCATGAAGGTGGGAAAGTGCTTGCCCTTAAGCAGTCGAAAGGTGCCCAGCATAATCAGTACGCCAACGCCGGCTGATACCATATATACCATCGTCATAGCACCAATGGTACCGCCGCTGGCCATTTCCACCTGCTGACCCAGTATGAGCAAGTCCGGCTCTGCCACGGTCACCAGGAAACCCATCAAAAAGCCAAGGATACCCACACCCCACGCCGTTTTAGAGGTGGCGGTTGCCTCCGCCATGTGTTCGCCGATGGGGTTCATAGCCAAATCAATGCCCAGCAGGAAGATGCCCAAGCCAATCAGCAACAGCACGCTGCCTACCATGAAGCGTATGATGACATCCGCCTCGGGCTTCACAATGGTAAATGCCAGTAGCAGCACCAGCGCGATAACCGGCAAAAGGGAGCGGCTAACCTCACTTAACTTATGTCGCAGCAGGTTCATGCTTTGGCCTCCTGTCTGCGCTCCTCATATAAGCCAATGGTATTTGTAACAGGCAGACTGAAGATGATGCCCTTTCCTGGTTCACTTAAATTCATCAGGTCATAGATGGCCGCGCGGATGGCATACGCCGTTTGCCGCTTGGTCACAATCATGACGATATCCTTTTGCGGCTCAATGTGCAGCGGCACATAAAAATCATCCTGCTGTACACCGGCGCCGCGGCCATGAATGACCGTGCCGCCCTGGGCACCTGCGGCGCGGGCAATGCGCATACAATCTTCCCATTGGCCTTTGTTCAGTACAACCATCAGGCAAATATAGGGCGAGTCCTTGGGCGGAGCAATGGCGTCGTCCAATTGGCTTTGCTCTGGCAGCCAGCGGCGAAAAGGCATGGCAAACGCAATGCCCCTGAAGCGCTTGTGCATTTTAAACTCGTCCCGTAAAACGCCAAGCAACTGCTTATGTGTTTCGGTGGGTACTGCGGTAAACAGCACTTCCTTTTGTGTCTGATTGATGCCAAGGCGATCCAACCATCGGGAGGGCATGGTGCCCTCACCCAAAAAAATCGTGCCCCCTGTGGCACCATTCTCCTGCGCAATGCGCAGCAGACTATTTGCTTTTCCTCGATTAACGACTGCAACAAAGACTTGATTATCGGCCATGTACGTCCTCCCAACATTGGTACGTCCGGCGATGTGCAAGGCGATGCCATGGCTCATGGCCAACGCTGCACATACTTGAACACATTATATCACGCGGGCTGTCAAATCCAAAGAACTATATTGCGCGGCATGTTATTTTCCGGCTTTGTTGGTTGATATCAAAAGCATTAAGGGGTATAATCTGATTGCCATTCAGACGGCACGCAGCACAGCAAAGGAGCCATTTATGAAAGCAATCATCAACGGCATCATTCTAACGGAGCAGGGCCCGGTGGAGAACCGCGTCCTGTTGTTTGATAAACAAATTATCGGCATCGTGAACAAAGACGAACTGCCGGCAGACGCTGAAATTATCGACGCCGCTGGCCGCTATATCGCCCCCGGGCTGATTGATGTGCACATCCACGGCTATGTGGGCGAGGACGCCTCCGACGGCAGCGAGCAGGGTGTGCGGGACATGGCCAAGGCTGTGCTTCAAAATGGCGTCACTGGCTTTCTGCCCACCACCATGACGGTATCCTGGGATGAAATCGAAACGGCCTTTGACATCATTCGCCGGCTGATCCCGCAAAGCGACGACCCCGCGTTTGACGGCAGCCAGATTCTTGGCTGCCACGCCGAGGGGCCCTTCATTAACCCTGAGCGCAAAGGCGCCCAGGCGGCCGACCATATCCTGCCGCCGGACGCCGACAGGCTGCTTCAGCACAAAGACGTGGTGCGTCTGGTTACCATGGCGCCGGAAATGCCCGGCGGGATGGACTTTATCCGCAAGGTGCGCGGCAACAGCGACATTGTCGTATCCATTGGTCATACCAGCGCGGACTACGAAACCGCCATGGAAGCCATTCAAGCCGGTGCCTCTCATATCACCCACCTGTTTAACGCCATGACGGCGCTAAACCACCGCAATCCCGGTGTGGTGGGCGCAGCACTTTCCAGCGACGTCAACTGTGAGCTCATCGCGGATGCTTTCCACGTGCACCCCGGCCTGTTCAGCATGCTCTATCAGCTGAAAAAGCAGCGGCTGATTCTGATTACCGACTGCACCCGTGCCGGCGGCCTGCCGGACGGGGAATACACCCTTGGCGGCCAGCCCATTTTCGTCAAAGGCATTGAGTGCCGCTTGGCGGACGGCACCATCGCGGGCTCTGTCCTGAAGTTAAACGACGCTGTGCACAACCTGCACACCCACGGCGGCATCCCGCTGCATGAAGCGGTGCATGCCGCGTCCCTCAGCCCGGCGCTGGCC
The DNA here is from genome assembly GCA_964345845.1 of uncultured Christensenella sp. Lineage (GTDB taxonomy): Bacteria > Bacillota > Clostridia > Christensenellales > Aristaeellaceae > UBA1038. Next base: position 832 of record CAYFSN010000116.1, on the reverse strand, counting down.
ATCGGCATCGCCGACCGCAAGGGCTCCATTGAAAAGGGAAAGGACGCCGACATCATTTTGATGGACGGCGATTGCCGCGTCTCCGCAACGTTTGTGGGCGGAACGCTGAAATACCGTAAGGAGGGTTCCAAATGATGAAGAAACCTTTGCTGGTCCCCGCGGAACTTGACCCGGGCTTTGCGCCGCTGTCGGTGGTGTGGCGCGAGTACCAGGAGGATGTCAAAGCGTCCGGCCTTGGCGTGCGTTTTGTCTGCGCCATCGAGCGCCACAACGGGGCGTCTTCCCCATGGGAAGCCATGATTTTTCCGGAT
>CAYFSN010000116.1:0-511 GCA_964345845.1 uncultured Christensenella sp. | reverse complement strand
GCTTGAGCGCGTAGTCAAAAGCCTGCTGTGGATGCGCGGCGGTTTCCGCATCAAACTATCTGGTTCCCGCGCCCTCTATGACCTGCTGAGCAAGGCATATACCGCCTCCGGCGAGCGCGCCTTTGACGCGGACTTTATGACCACGGTATATGAGCAGCCCTTTGAAGTGACCTACCACGAGAACCCGGAAGACATCGCCGTTGCTCATGAGGCTGCCAGCGCCATTGGCCAGCACCTCAACGGTTGCCGCATTGGCTTTGATGCCGGCGGCAGCGACCGCAAAGTATCGGCCGTGATTGACGGAGAGGCTGTCTACTCAGAAGAAGTGGTCTGGCACCCGAAGATTACGGAAGACCCTCAGTATCACTATGACGGCATCCTGTCTGCCATGAAGGCCGCGGCTGCCCATATGCCCCGCGTGGACGGCATTGGCGTCAGCAGCGCCGGCGTGTACATTGACAACCGCATCATGGTGGCTTCGCTGTTCCTCAGTGTCAACAAAGAGGACTTT
>CAYFSN010000115.1:1854-4836 GCA_964345845.1 uncultured Christensenella sp. | reverse complement strand
CAGTTCCCGCATAAACTTTATTTCACTGCGATTATTTCAAATACTTTTGCCGGCGCAAAGTCTTCCAGGGAAAGGCAAAGCTTTATTGATGAAGATGGCAATTTACATAAGGGCAGTATAAAAGTGGATGCTACTTGTTGTGACGTAGAAGTGAAATATCCCACAGACCTATAGGTTCTTAATGATGCACGAGATGTAAGCGAACGTCTTATTGATAAGCTTTGCAAAGTAAGTGGAGCCTCTAAGCCAAGGACAAAACGCAATCAAGCAAGAAGAGATTTTCTTCAAGTGATAAAGAAAAGAAGAAAGTCTAAAAGGGTATTATCCGTAAAGGCATTAATAAGCAGCTAGGGCATCTTAAGCGCAATATCATAGGCATCACAAACATAATATCTTCTGTAAGCACCTCATTGTATGACTGGTTAACCAATAAAGAAAAGCAATGGCTAGGAACAATAATCAAAGTATATGGTCAACATAAAGGAATGTATGATGCTAATAGTCATCAGTGCTCTGATAGAATAGTGAGTGCGTTTCAACCACATGTCCGTCCGATAGTGCGAGGGAAGTCTAAGTTCAAGGTAGAGTTTGGTGCAAAGATAGGAGCCAGTATCGTAAAGGGATATACTTTTATAGACAACTTTAGTTGGGATGCCTATAACGAATCCTCAGATTTAGAGACACATATTAAAAACTACTTTGAACGTTTTGGTTATTATCCCATCAAATTCTATGCTGACCGTATCTATATGAATAGAGCTAATCGAGCGCTGCTAAACAAATATCATATTGAAATAGCGGGTAAGCCACTAGGACGGCCTAGCAAAGAGATGCAGTCAGAAGAATATAAGATGCAAGCAACCAAAGATATGGAAAAAAGAAACGAGATTGAATCTACCTTTGGAGCGGGAAAAGAGTTTATAAAGCAAATGATGTTCGTGTTAAGCTTGCAAATACAGCTGACGCATGGACAGCAGCATGCTTCTTAGTAAAGAATATAATGAAGTTCCTAAGAGGACTTCTTTTGTCTCTATTTTTAAATGATATTACAGTACTCAAAAATGCGAAATGCAAAATAAGTATCTTGTTTTTTCAGACTAATAATGCTGTGGCATGAATTAAGAAAAAGGGAAAATTGAATAATTCATTGAACCCTATTTAGGGAAGGTCACAATTAGCTATTGGCTATCAGCTCTTAGCTAATTGCTACCAGCTAACGGCTAACGGCTAACGGCTAACGGCTAACGGCTAAAACATATACCCCACTGTAACACTCGCCGTCCACATATGCGTGACAGGTTTTATGGAAGCGCTCCCTGATGTTACGCCATAAGCCGCCATGTTGCTGAGCACCCGGCGGAAGCCGATTCCAAAAGTTATTCCGTTTGCGGTTTCTATACCCGCTTCGGCTGCCAAGCCCGCGTTCCAGCGATGTTGCAGGTGGATATTGGTCTCGTCCTGATCAAAAATGCGCACTTTGTGGTCATACAAGCTCCATTTCAGCTTCAGGGGATTTTCACCGGGAAGAGAAAGCCGTTCAAACATTTCGGCTTTCAATGCATAAGTGGCAAATCCGCCCCCCATCACGTAAAGTTTGATTTGGGGCGAGATGCTGACTTTTACTTTCATATACAGCGGCAGCTGAATGGTATGCATGTTCAGATGCCCGGTCACGGAAACATCTTCGGCTACATCAAACCAATATTTGAACTGCCCGGGATTGATGTCGGCACCGCTGTTGAAATAGATCAGTTCGCCGTGTAGCCCCATGTTGGGGTTGAACATGTATTCCGCCATGAATCCGGCATGGACGCCTGCACGCGAACGGTAGGCATCCAATTCTATACCGTTGATATTCATATCGATTTGTGACAGATTGGCCCCGCCCTTTATTCCGGTGCGGAGTTGGGCAAAGCCGGGCAGCACCGCCAGAAGCAGTACTGCCACCAAGATGTTTCTTTTTTTCATATTACCACGATCTGAAGCTGATAAAAGCAGTAACCATCAGGTTGGATACACTTATTTCTTGGTCCATCGATACGTTCGTACCTTCTACGTTCAGATTATCGATGGTTCCTATCACATACGACAGCTTGAGGCCGACGCCCGTTTTGCCGTTAAGTTTGTATTCACCTGCAATTCCGGCATTGACTCCCAAGGTAGCCTTGTTTCCTGTAACGCTCTGGCCGTTGAAATTCATATCGGTGTTAAAAAATAGCGGACCGAAACCGACGTTGGTGATCATCATGAATTTTTCTGATTCCATGCGCCCGACGAAAGAAGGTCCGAAATAGATAAAGTTTTGTGTCTCTTTGTAATTGACAGCATTGTCCAAATCGGGAAATTTTACATTGTTGCCCGATGTGGATGCAGAACAGAAATTGGCGTTCAGTCCCAATCCCCATGTTTCTTTGAAGAAATACTGGGCATCTGCATCAACGGTAAAACCGTGGCGCAGCTTTTTGTTCATGGCATCCAAAGCGGCGTTACCCGTTTTTTCTTCTTTACCCAAGCGGTAGGCATAGCCGCCGCCGATGGCGAAGCGGAAATCCTTGTACTTGGGTGCGGTTTGATACTCCACCTCATAGGGTGCTGCCTGCTGTGCGGCGGCAGGTGCAAAGAAAGCTGCAAGACAAAATGCAGCCATGCTGATCATCAAATAGATACGTTTCATAAAAATAGTTGTTTTAAAAAGTGATTATTTCTTCTTTTTTTCAATCCGGACCACCCGGGGGCGGATGGTGTCGTTAGACGCCGTCTCCGTGATGAAAAACTCAGGCAATTGCGTGTCTTCATCGGTTATGGGTATAATGGTATAAACTTTGCCCTGTTCCGCCTCGAACGTGAGCTTGTAATGTGTGTGGGGATTGTTGGACTCGGCAATGGATGCGCCGATCAGCCCGAACATGGCGCCCGACATGGCCGCCTTGTCCTTCCATTGCCGGACATGGCGAACTTCACTGGTCCGTTCTCCCGGTTTAA
>CAYFSN010000115.1:0-1844 GCA_964345845.1 uncultured Christensenella sp. | reverse complement strand
TCTTTTTCTCAATCCGGACCACCCGGGGGCGGATGGTGTCGCTGGACGCCGCCTCCGTGATGAAAAACTCAGGCAATTGCGTGGCCTCGTCCTGTATTTGTTTGCATATAATTTTATATTTTCACTATTTATATGTCTGTTATTGAAATAACTCCAGCTTTTGAGAATCACATTGGCTTTTCCCTACTTAATAAGATTATATAAAACACTTGAAAAGAAAGACAATATTAAAATTATTGCAGAATAATAAAATGCTATTCTATTAGGTGGAAATTTATATTTTTCAATTATCTTCTCATACCTCTTATTATGAAAAATAAGAAAGTAATTTATTAATCCAGGAAAGAATGCAAAAACAATAGAAAAGGATAAAAAACCATTAATGATATCTCCTGGAAAAAAATCAATTTTAAATGTCGGTATTTCACAGACTCTGAAATATTTTAACCAAAGGAATAATACCCAAATATTCAGAGCAATTACCCATGTGTTAAGTAAAAAAACAATGACACCCCAATTATTTTTATTTGGATGATGTTTTCTTATACTAAGAATTGAATCTGCCCAGATTAAATAATATATATTTCTCATAAGTTGTTGATTTTATTTAAACCATTTTGTATCATCTGTGCCATACCATTTACTAGGACCATAATTTGCTCCCAAGTAGAAAAAAGTATCCCATGTTAACCTCATTGTTCCATATATTGCAACTGCTTCGCCCACATAAGGTATTTGAACTCCTGCATAATATGATGCGGCAGATGAAAGTATTCCAGCTGTACCGACACCTGCATCGACATATGTAACTGGATTTGTATTTTGATTATTAATAATATCATTATACGCATAACCTGTTGTAATTATCCCTGATCCTAAAGATGTTGCTTTGCCTACTTTTGAAAGGCTGTAAGTAGTAATTTTTGCTTTACTCCCTCCCTTCCAACCAGAACTATATATTTTAGGACTTATTTGAGAACCGTTATAAGCTCCATTTGTAATTCTAAAAGTTGCATTACTATTTTCAAGAAAACTTCCAGCTACACCAGATGCAGAAAAAAAGGTTTGTACTGCTTCCTGTATCGCAGTCTCTGTTGCCTTCTCCGCCTTATTGTAATCATAACCTGGATGATACATTTGTGATGACCCATTATAGTTATAACCGATTCCGGGCCCCTTATCTTTGTTATATCCAACCATAGGTTGTGGCTGCCCAGACTTTCCTGCGGATATACCACCATGCATTCCTGAACCGTCAGTATTGCCGCCAATATGAATTTGAATTTCCTCTGGTTTCCCCCAATTCCATGGAGCCCAATTCCATTTTGAAGGGTTTCCTTGATCTGCTTTTGGTGTATTATCGTGAGCTGCTTTTAGGTATGTAAAAGCAGCAACAATACCAACTATAAGCCACGGAAATTCCCCATCCTGATCAATATACACCAGTGGATTATTCATCGCATAAGTGTATCTATTATAATCTTGTGTCAAAAATGGATTTTTCACATAAGGATCAGGACTTAGAAACCTTCCCAACGCCGCATCATACAGCCGTGCATTCATATTCACCAACCCAAACCACGGCATATGTTCGTGCCCCGTATAGCCTCTGCCTAAGAATAAAGTTGGTTCACTACCCGGCGCGTATGCAACTTGCGTTGCCGGATTTCTCAATCTCCCCCAAGCATCATAGCTCAATTCCTGTTTCAAAGAACCGTCACTATTGGCAATATGTGTGATACTGCCCAAATAGTCCCTAAAGATATAATAAGTTTTCCAACTATCGGTGCCTTCTTTCACATAATACCGATTGCATATTCGTAATCATTCAGTAAATTGAATGA
>CAYFSN010000114.1:0-4969 GCA_964345845.1 uncultured Christensenella sp. | reverse complement strand
CCTATACCTTCCAGAAGGCCGAGGGCATGGAAATCGGCAAGTCCCTGCTGGAGGCCGACAAGGTGGACTACGCGCTGGAGATGATTGAAAAGGCCAAAGCCAAGGGCGTGAAGCTGCTGCTGCCTGTTGACAACGTCGTCGCGGACGCGTTCGCAAACGACGCCAATGTGCAGGTGGTGGATACCGGCAGCATTCCCGCTGATTACATGGGCCTGGACATCGGCCCCAAGACCATCAAACTGTACACCGACGCCATCCTGGACGCCAAAACCGTCGTCTGGAACGGCCCCATGGGCGTGTTTGAAATGGACAACTTCGCCAAGGGCACCCGCGCCGTGGCGCAGGCCCTGGCCGAAAGCGGCGCCACCAGCATCGTGGGCGGCGGCGACAGCGCGGCGGCCGTACAGCAGATGGGCTATGGTGACCGCATCAGCCACATCTCCACCGGCGGCGGTGCCTCCCTGGAGTTCCTGGAGGGCCTGGTGCTGCCCGGCGTCGCCGCCCTCAACGACAAATAAACGTCCATCACACGGAATAAGGAGTTATCATGAGAACACCCATCATTGCCGGCAACTGGAAAATGAACAAAACCCCGCAGGAAGCCGCGGCGCTGATTAACGAACTGAAGCCCCTGGTGAAGGACGCCAACGCCACCGTGGTGGTCTGCGTGCCCGCCATTGACATCCCCGCCGCTGTGGAAGCCGCCAAGGGCAGCAATGTCCACGTTGGCGCCCAGAACGTGCACTTCAAAACCGGCGGCGCCTACACTGGCGAAATCAGCGCGGAAATGCTGCTGGAAGCCGGCGTCAGCCACGTCATCATCGGCCACTCCGAGCGCCGCCAGTACTTTGGCGAGACCGACGAGACCGTCAACCTGCGCACCCTGGCCGCCGTGCGCGCGGGGCTGACCCCCATCGTATGCGTGTGCGAGCTGAAAGAGCAGCGCGAAGCCGGCTACACCGATGCCCTGGTCGCCTACCAGACCCTCATCGCCCTCACCGGCCTTACCGCCGAGCAGGTGGCCAAGGTGGTCGTCGCCTACGAGCCCGTCTGGGCCATCGGCACCGGCCTCACCGCGACCGATGAGCAGGCCAACGACACCATTGCCGTCATCCGCGAAGCCATCGCCGGCAAGTACGGCCGTGAAACCGCCGACAAGGTGCGCATCCAGTACGGCGGCAGCATGAACCCCGGCAACGTCAAGGGCCTCATGGCTCAGCCCGAAATCGACGGCGGCCTCATCGGCGGCGCGTCGCTGAAGGCAGAGGACTTCTCCAAAGTCGTCAAGTACCAGGGATAGGATACGGGGACGCCGGGAAACCTTTCTTGAAAGAAAGGTTTCCCGGACCCTTCCAAAGAACTTTAAAAGGCATTTCGCACTGACAGGTTCGGAGGCCGAAAAGCCTAAACCGTTAAAAACCTCAGTTTTTTGACGGCCTTACCCTCGAAAGAGGGTATATTCATGGGGGCGGACAGACGTCCGCCCGTTAACCGGAAGGAGCGCGCATGAGTAAGAAGCTGACTGCCCTCATCATCATGGATGGCCTGGGCATTAACCCCAACCCCCTGGGCAACGCCGTCAAGGAAGCCGGCACCCCCAACCTGGACCGCCTCACGGCCCAGTACCCCCACACCCAATTGGGCGCCAGCGGCATGGATGTGGGCCTGCCCGACGGGCAGATGGGCAACAGCGAAGTGGGGCACCTGAACATCGGCGCCGGCCGCATTGTCTACCAGGAGCTCACCCGCATCACCAAGGACATCCTGGATGGTGATTTTTTCGAAAAAGAGCCCCTGGTCTGGGCCATGGACGAAGCCAAGCGCCAGGGCACGGGCCTACATCTGATTGGGCTGCTGAGCGATGGCGGTGTGCATAGCCACAACACCCATCTGTACGCCCTGCTGAAGATGGCCAAGGACCGCGGCCTGACCCGCGTGTATGTGCACGCCCTGCTGGACGGCCGCGACACGCCCCCCAGCAGCGGGCTGGACTATGTGCGCGAGCTGGAACAGAAAATGGCCGAAATCGGCGTCGGCCAAGTGGCCACCATACAGGGCCGCTACTACGGCATGGACCGCGACAACATCTGGCCGCGCGTGCAGCTGGGCTATGACGCCATTGTGCTGGGCCTGGGCGTGACCGCGCCTGACTCCATCACCGCTGTACAGCAAAGCTACGACAAGGGCGAAACCGATGAGTTCGTCAAGCCCACCGTGGTACTGAACGATGGCCGGCCCACTGCCACCCTGCAGCCGCATGACAGCGTCATCTTCTTCAACTTCCGCCCGGACCGCGCCCGCCAGCTGACCCGCGCCCTCACCCAGGACGACTTCACCGGCTTTGAGCGCGCCCAGCGCCTGCCGCTGCAGTTTGTCACCATGACGCAGTATGACGTCACGTTCAAAAACCTGAGCATCGTCAACCCGCCGGAAGACTTGAACAACACCCTGTCCGAGCACCTGGCGCTGCACGGCAAAACGCAGCTGCACATGGCAGAAACCCAGAAGTACGCACACGTCACCTTCTTCTTCAACGGCGGCGTTGAGGCCCCCAACCCCGGCGAAGACCGCATCCTGGTGCCGTCCAGCAAGGTGGCCACCTTTGACTTAAAGCCCGAGATGTCCGCCCCCGAGGTGACCCAGCAGGCGCTGGAGGCCATTGATTCCGGCAAGTATGACGTGCTGATTCTTAACTACGCCAACTGCGACATGGTGGGCCACACCGGCATCATGGAGGCCGCCGTGGCCGCCGTGAAGGAAGTGGACAAGGACGTGGGCATTCTGGTGAACGCCATCGTCGCCCGCGGCGGCGTGGCCTTTGTCACCGCCGACCACGGCAACGCCGACCAGATGGTGGACTACGTGACCGGTGAACCCCTCACCGCGCACACCACCTACCCCGTGCCGTTCATCGCCTGCGGCGCCGAGTTCATCGGCCAGCCCATCCGCGCCGGCGGCCGCCTGTGCGACATCGCCCCCACCATGCTGAAGGCCATGGGGCTGCCCCAGCCCAAGGAGATGACGGGGGAACCGATTATCTAACTGAGTTCATCAAACAAACCGGGAGCATCCGCTTGGACGCTCCCGGTTTGTTTTGTATCATCTTGTCAGCTTTGCCGCGCGGGCTTGCCTTTCCACGTCATCAGCAATACCAACAGCCCAATGGGGAAGACCAGCGCCAGCGCGAAGCCGCCCTGGAAAGAGCCGCCGAACAACTGACTGCCAAAGCCCACCACCGAGGGGCCGACCGAGCAGCCTACATCACCTGCCAGCGCCAGCAGCGCGTACATCGCCGTACCGCCCATGGGCAGGCGCAGCGGCGCCAGGCTGATGGTGCCCGGCCAGAACAGCCCCACCGAGAACCCCGCAACGCCCACCGCAAGCAGGCTAAGCCAGGGGGAGGAAGACAGCGCCAGCACCGCGTAGCAGGCGGTGCATAGCACGGCGCTGGCCAGCATGAACGTGCGGATGGAAAACCGCCTGGCGTGCCGCGCGTGCAGCACCCGGCTTAGGCCCATCAGCACGGCAAAGAACGTGGGGCCAAGCAGGTCGCCCATGGTTTTTGATACCTTCAGGCCGCTTTCGGCGAACGTGGACGCCCACTGGGACACGCCCTGTTCGCTGGCGCCGGAGCATACCATCATCAAAAACAGAAACCAGAACGCCGGGCGCTTAACCAGCGCGATGGCGCCGTGCAGCCCGTGCTGGGGAGGCGGCGGGGTAATGGGCACCCGGGTAAAATACCATGCGTCAAACAGCGGCAGCAGCGCCCAGAACAGCGCCAGCAGACGCCAGTTTTTGAGCCCGAAGGCCACAAAGAACAGCGAGCTGACCACCACCACAAACACATGCCCCCAGCAGTAAAACGAGTGCAGCAAACTCATGGCCGCGGCCTTATGCTCCGACGGGCTGTGCTCCACAATGGGGCTGATGAGCACTTCGGCCAGCCCGCCGCCGATGGCGTACGTGGTCACCGCAATCATGAGCCCCAGGAAAGGGTCCATGATGCTGGGCAGCGTCGCCAGGAACACCAGCCCCAGAAACGCGCAAACCTGGCCAAACACCACCGCCGGGCGGTAGCCCACGTGGTCTACGACAAAGGCGGCCACAAAGTCCGTGGCCAGCTGTACGAAGAAGTTGTACCCAAGCAATATGGTGACGCTGGCGCGGGAGATGCCGAACTCACCTTCAAACGTCAGCAGCAGCAGCGGCACAAAGTTGTTCACCACCGCCTGGCCGATGATGGCCAGGTAACTGGCGTACAGCGTGTGCTTGTGGTCGGTGCGGATGGCTAGCTTCAAGCGGTGACCTCCGTTCCGGCGTTGCCGCCCAATGCCTCCGCCGCTTTTTCCAGTGAGGTGATGATGCACCGGCGACCCTTGCCGCTTTGCGCAAAGCGCAGCGCCGCGTCCATCTTGGGCCCCATGGAGCCCGGCGCGAAGTGCCCGGCCTGAGCCAGTTCCTGTACTTGCGACGCCGTCAGGCTGGCCACCTCCTGCTGGTCCGGCTTGCCGTAGTTCAGGCACACCCGGTCCACCGCGGTCAGTATCATCAGCAGGTCGGCGTCCATGTCCTGTGCCAGGCGGGCCGCGGCCAGGTCCTTGTCGATGACTGCCGCTGTGCCGGACAGATGGCCGTCGCCGCTTTTTACCACCGGGATGCCTCCGCCGCCCACACAAACCGGGATAAACCCGGCGTCCAGCAGCGCTTTGATGGCGGGCAGCTCCACAATATCCACCGGAATGGGCGACGCCACCACCCGCCGCCAGCCACGGCCGGCGTCTTCCTTGAAGGTGTAGCCGGTTTCCTTGGCGATGGCCTCGGCCTCCTCCTGGCTGTAAAAGGGGCCGATGGGCTTTGTGGGGTGCTGAAAGCCGGGGTCGTTTTGGTCCACCACCACCTGGGTCAGCACGGTGGCGGCGGTTTTGTTCACATGCTGCTCGCTCAGCGCCTGGTTGATGCCCTGCTG
>CAYFSN010000113.1:0-4989 GCA_964345845.1 uncultured Christensenella sp. | reverse complement strand
AGGTCGTACAGGAAAATGGCACCGCCACCCTCAATATGGTCACCGAGAACCGCGGCCAGCAGCCCATCACGGCCTTCATCATTGAGGCGAGCATGCTGGATGAAAACGGCATGCCGCTGCTGAGCCAGGAAGCCACGCTGGACGGCTTTTCCTACGAACCGCGCTTTGGCACCCTCAACGCCCTGATGGGGTTCAGCAATCCCCTGGCCCCCGGCGGCGGCGGCTTAACCACGGAACAGCTGCCCGAAAGCCTGGCCGGCTCCACCCTGGCCCGAGCGGCCGTCACCTACTACCAGTATGAGGACGGCACCGAGGTATACCTGGGTGAAGAAGCGCTGTATTGGGTGGGCAGCGACGGGCAAAGCTTCGCCCCCGCTGACCCCACACAAACCAACAGCGCCATCGACAAGGCCACTTGGGAGCTGGCCAGCACCGTGCCCTTTGGCATGATGACGGACGCCCGGCCGCTGTATACCTACATGGCGGCTTCCTATGGGCTGCAGCACGGCGGCAACTGGGTGTGGTCGGTTGATGAAGGCTCCCGCGCCGCCAAGGCGGGCATACAGCCCGGCGACCTGGTGGTCACCATTGACGGCATTCCCTTCCTGCAAAACCTGCTGGCTTACGACCTGGGCAAGGCCAAACTGGCTCAGGGACAGGACATCGACCTGGAAGTGGAACGCGACGGCGAACTCATCACGCTGACGATGAAAGCGGAATAACATCAACATACAAACGGGCTGCCTGGCATGTTGCCGGGCAGCCCGTTTATTGTGTCGATTTTTATATCTGCGCTTTTTCCTGCAGTGTGCGGTGAGTGTCCCGCGCGGCCTGCTTGCCGGCGCCCATTGCCAGTATCACGGTGGCGGCGCCGGTCACGGCGTCTCCGCCCGCCCACACCATGGGGCGGGAAGTGAGCCCCTCCTCGTTGGTGACGATGCAGCCCCACTTGTTGGTGTCCAGCCCCGGTGTGCTGCGGTGCAGCAGCGGGTTGGGGTCGGTGCCAATGGCCATAATCAGCGTATCCAGCGGCAGTTCATGCTCGCTGCCGGGCTTTTCCACCGGGCGGCGCCGGCCAGTGGCGTCGGGTTCCCCCAGCTCCATGTCAATGAGCCGCACACCGGTCACCCAGCCGTCTTTGCCCAGCACCTCCACCGGCGCGCACAGCGTGCGAAAGCGGATACCCTCCTCCTGGGCGTGGTGCACTTCCTCGCGGCGGGCGGGCAACTCCAGCATGCCACGGCGGTAGATGATGGTGACCTCCTCCGCCCCCATGCGCAAAGCGCTTCGCGCGGCGTCCATGGCCACGTTGCCGCCGCCCACCACGGCAACGCGCTTGCCCTTGAAGATGGGCGTGGCGCTGCCCTCTTCGTGGGCGCGCATCAGGTTGGTGCGTGTCAGGTCCTCGTGGGCGGAAAACACGCCGTTGAGCCCCTCACCGGGGATGCCCATGAACCGGGGCAGCCCGGCGCCGGAGGCAATGTACACGGCCTCGTAGCCCTGTTCAAACAACTCATCCACCAGGATGGTGCGGCCCACCACCATGTTGCAGGCCACCTCCACCCCCAACTCCCTCAGCGCGTCCACCTCGTGGCGCACGATGTCCTTGGGCAGGCGGAAGGCGGGGATGCCGTAGGTCAGCACGCCGCCGGGCTCGTGCAGCGCTTCAAACAGCGTAACGCCATAGCCCATCTTGGCCAGTTCCCCCGCGGCCGTAAGACCTGACGGCCCCGCGCCCACCACCGCCACCTTGCGATGTAGCGGCGCTGGCAATTCGGGCGGCACCCGCCCGGCCTGCATGTGGGCGTCCGCGGCATAGCGCTCCAGGGCGCCGATGGCCACAGCCTCACCCTTGGCGGCGCGCACGCACACGCCCTCGCACTGGCTTTCCTGGGGGCATACCCGGCCGCACACGGCGGGCAGCGCGGTATCCCGGTTCAGCACTTCCCACGCGCCAAGCGGGTCATGCTCAGCAATGCGGGCGATGAACCCTGGTATATCGATGCCCACCGGGCAGCCGCCCACACAGGGCTTGTGCTTGCACTGCAGGCAGCGCCTGGCCTCGGTCACGGCGGCCGCCTGGTCAAAGCCCAGCGCCACCTCTTCAAAGTCGCGCCCGCGCTCGATGGGGTCACGCGTGGGCATCTCCTGGCGGGGGGCGGACTTGCTCATCTTTGCTTCTTTTTCAACCAGGCGGCAGGCGTCGTCCCGCGCGTGCTCTTCAAAGCCGCGGTACATGCGGCTGCGGGCGATGGCCTCGTCAAAGTTGATGAGGTGGCCGTCAAACTCCGGCCCGTCCACACAGGCAAAGCGCGTCTTGCCGTCCACCGTGACGCGGCAGCCGCCGCACATGCCCGTGCCGTCCACCATGATGGCGTTCATGGACACCACTGTCTTGATGCCGTAGGGGCGGGTCAGCTCGCATACCGCCTTCATCATCACCATGGGGCCAATGACCAGCACCTGGTCATAGCGGTTTCCTTCCTCCAGCAAGCGCTGAAGCGGCGCCAGCACCAAGCCCTTTTCGCCGTAGCTGCCGTCATCGGTGACCACGTACAGCCGGTCGGACGCCTGGCGAAACTGCTCTTCCAGTATCACCAGGTCCTTGTTGCGAAAGCCGATGACGCTGTGTACCTCGGCTCCCATGCGATGAAGCGCCTTGGCCGCCGGGTACGCGATGGCGCAGCCCACGCCGCCGCCCACCACGCACACCTTTTTGAGTCCGTCCAGGTCACTTGGCGTACCCAGCGGGCCCACAAAGTCGTGAAGGCTTTGCCCGGCCTTTAGGCTGTCCAGCTCCATTGTGCCGGCACCCACCACCTGAAAGATGACCGACACACTGCCGCGCTCGCGGTCCACATCAGCCACCGTCAGCGGAATGCGCTTGCTGTTGTCGCGCGCCCTGAGAATGATAAACTGCCCCACCTGGGCCTTGCGGGCCACCAGCGGCGCTTCAATCTCCATGCGGGAAACCGTGGGGTTCAGGCGTTCTTTGTGAAGGATGGTGTACATTTACTCTCCTGTCTGGTGTGGGGGTGTCAGGGCGGGCACAAAGTCCTGCACTGCGCCGATGCCGTCCTGATAAGGCTTCAGCGGCTTGGGTGAGATGCGGCTGACATGCGCGATGATGCGCTGTGCCTCCTCGCCCTGCGCCAGTACCGGGCGGTAGTCATTGTAATCTAATTGCGTAGACGGATGGGCGGGCAGCAGGTTCAGCTGGTGTCCCAGGTAGCGCCCCTGGGCGTCAAAGCGCAGCGTGGCCTGGGCAATCATGGTGTCGGTCACCCGCAACTGCTTGTTTCCGCCAAAGGAAAAGTTGCCCAGCGAATACACGATGCTGGCGCCCTCATGCACTTCCACGCCATGCAGCACATGGGGGTGGTGCCCCACCACCAGGTTGGCGCCGTACTTGATGAGAAACTTCGCCAGGCGCTCCATGTTGCTGCCGTGCCGGGGGGCATATTCGCCGCCGCCGTGCATCACCGCCACAATGACATCGCAGCCCGCGTCCTTTAACTGCTGCAGGCTGTCCTTCACCCGGTCCAGCCCGCGAATCCAGTAACTGAAGTACAGCCCCGTGAAGCCCACCTTGATGCCGTCCTTCTCGTATATCCAGGTTTTGACGGAGTGGTCGGTCACCGCGAACCAGTTGTGGCCGCCTGCCTCCAGGGCATGCACCGTGCTTTCAAAGCCCGGCAGGCCATAGTCCATGGTGTGGTTGTTGCCCAGAAAGCTCAGCTCCACACTGCCCTGGGTCAGTATTTCGGTGAAGGCCGTCGGCCCGCGAAAGTTGTAGGTCTTTTGCGCCTTGTGGCTTTCGCTGTCGTAAAACACATTTTCCAGGTTGATGACGGTGACGTCATCGTTTTCAAACACCTGCCGCACCCCGGAAAAGGGGTAGGCATGGCCATGCTGCTGAATGTAGCTGTCAAAGGATTCGGGCTTCAGCCGCACATGCTCTTCACTGCCCAGCGTGCAGTCGCCCACAAAGCTCAGCAGGATGTCCGTGCCCTCCGCCATGGCGGCCGGGCTCCAAAGGGACAAAAACAACAGCAGTAAAACAAGAAAAATACAGGCTGCCCGGCGCGTGCTCATGAACGACAAAACCCTCCGATTACAGCATGCATCCTAACAACTTGACCCGTTGGTGTCAACAACATACAGCGCGCTTCAAACGCTTGACAACCTGCCCCGCCCGGCGTATTCTGCCCGCATAACCTGTGAGGGAGCGAAGTACGCAGCAGGGTGGTCAGCAAAGAGAGCCGCGGCAGGTGGAAGGCGGCCTGAGCACAGCAGCCGAATGGACTCCTGAGGGCGGGGCCGAACACTTTGGTCAGTAGGTCACGACGGGAACCGCACCCGTTATCATGGCGGCACGCATGTTGGTGTGTGGAACGAGTGGGCCTTTTGGCCAAGTTGAGTGGTACCGCGGTTATCCGCCTCAAGCAAATGCTTGAGGCGGTTTTATATTAGGAAGGGAGGCGAACAGCGTGAAGCAACCTATGTTTCAAACGAAGTGGGGGCACCTGCGATGGCGCGGCATAAACAACCCGCGCCCAAGACCCACACAAGCAATGAAAATAAAAAGGAGTACCCCCATGAAAAAGATTTGTTCCATCGTGTTGACCCTGGCGCTGATGCTGACCGCCTCCCCGGCGCTGGCGGAAACCCCCAATTACAAAATCGGCATCGCGCAGTTCGCGGTGCACGGCTCGCTGGACAACTGCCGGGAGGGCTTTTTGCTGGGCCTGAAGGAAAACGGCTTTGAAGAAGGCGTGAACATCACGGTAGACTATCAAAACGCCCAGGCGGACATGGGCCTAGCCGCCGGCATCGCGTCCAAGTTTGTGGACAACCGCTACGACCTCATCCTGGCCATTGCCACCCCCATGGCGGTGGTCAGCCACAATACCGCCGACGGCAGCATCCCGGTGATTTACAGTGCCGTCTCCACCCCGGTGGAAGTCGGGCTGGCCGGGGAGGATGCCC
>CAYFSN010000112.1:0-5062 GCA_964345845.1 uncultured Christensenella sp. | reverse complement strand
AGGTCGCCGAACATTTCCGTGTTGCCGCCGCCCAGCACCCGGGGGATGAAGAACGTGGTAACCGACGGCATGAACACCATGGTAATGCCGGAAACAATGCCCGGCATGCTGATGGGGAAGGTCACCCGCCAGAAGGTGGTCATCTTGTTGGCGCCCAGGTCCATGGCCGCTTCAGATAGCCGGCGTTCCTGCTTGTTCAGCGCGTTGTAGATGGGGAACACCATGGACGGCAGGTACTTGTATATCATGCCCAGCAGCACCGCCTGGGAGTTGTACATCAGCCGCACCTGGCCAAAGCCCATGCGCTGCAGCAGCGCGTTAATCAGGCCGCTGTCTTCAAGCAAGCTCATCCAGGCGATGGTGCGCAGCAGGAAGTTCATCCACATTGGAATGATGAAAAGCACCACAATGGTTGCGCCAAGTTTGAAATCCCGCTCAGACATGATGTCGGCGGCGGGATAGCCAATCAGCAGGGAAATCACCGTGCACAAAAAGGCCATCCACAACGAATACACCAGCGTGCCCACGTTGACCGTGCCCCGGGCCCCCATGCCCAGCGCCTCCGGGTCAAAGCCCTGGGCAATCAGCTCCTTCTTCATGCCGCGGCTGGAATCCCAGAAGTTCATGAAGTTTTCGAAGGTAAAGTTGCCGGCTTTATCCGTGAAAGCGAAGTACGCAATCAGGATGAGGGGTAGCACGGTAAACACCACCATCCACAGCGTGTAGGGCCACGCATACAGGGAGCGATGCATGCCCTTGTAGCGGCGAATGGTGCGCCACAGCGCGAAAATGAACGCTGCGAACCCAATCGCCATCAGCCAGATGCCCCATACGGGGATGCTCATATTGTTCATGCGGGCGCTGCCTCCTGCATGGGTTTCATGATGTGGATATTAAAGGGCACCACATTCAGCCCCACCGTGGATCCCTCCGGCTGCATGGAGGTAGAGTGTACCTTCCAGTCAAAGCCGCCGGCATGGATAATCATCTCAAAGTGAACGCCCTTGAACAGCACGGAGCGCACCACGCCAGTCATCTGCCCCACGTCCTCGCCCACGATGTTGATGTCTTCAGGCCGAATCAGCACATCCACCGGGGCGTTGGGCGCAAAGCCGCTGTCCACGCAGACAAAGTCTGTGCCGCCAAAGTGCACCAGTTCATCGCGAATCATGCGGCCGCGAACGATGTTGCTCTCCCCGATGAAGTTGGCGACAAAGGCGCTTTGCGGCTCATCGTATATGTGCTTGGGAGTGCCGATTTGCTGTACCAGGCCTTCGTTCATCACCACAATGGTGTCACTCATGGTGAGCGCCTCTTCCTGGTCGTGGGTGACAAATATGAAGGTGATGCCCAGCATCTGCTGCATGCGCTTGAGCTCCAGCTGCATTTCCTTGCGCAGTTTCAGGTCAAGCGCCGCCAGCGGTTCATCCAGCAGCAGCACTTCCGGCTCGTTCACCAGCGCGCGGGCAATGGCCACCCGCTGCTGCTGTCCGCCTGACAGCGAATCCACGCCGCGCTTGCCGTAGTTTTCCAGGTTGACCAGGGTGAGCATCTTTTGCACCTTGGCCTCAATTTCATCCTTGGGGCGCTTAGACACCTTCAGCCCAAAGGCAATGTTCTCAAACACATTCAGGTGGGGAAACAGCGCGTACTTCTGAAAAACGGTATTTACCCGGCGCTTGTAGGGCGGCAGGTCGGTGATGTCCTCCCCGTCAAACAGCACTTTGCCGCTGGTGGGGTGTTCAAAGCCGCCGATGATGCGCAGTGTGGTGGTCTTGCCGCAGCCGGAAGGCCCCAACAGGGTTAAAAACTCGTTTTTGCGTACGTACAGGTTGATGCTGTCTAGCACCACATTGTCGCCGTACGCTTTGGTCACGTTCTCCAGCCTGATCAGCCTTGTCTTCTCGTGCATGTTTGCCTCCAGGTTAAAATGATGGCGGGGTGGACACCCACAAAAAACGCGCTGGCCGCTTGCCTGTGTTCACCAGATGGTGCGGCTCCCGCGGATGCAGGCAGAAACTTTCCCCTGCCTGTACCTTGTGCTGATTGGCGCCAATAACCAACTGCACCGTGCCCTGCAGCACGTAGCCGAACTCTTCCCCGTCATGGGGGGCCATGACCTGTGTGCGACCCTGGGGACCTAACTCCACCAAAATGGGCTCCATGGTGTTCTTCTGGGCGCTGGGCACCAACCAGGTGATGACGCCCTTCAGCTCTTCCTCGTCCACCTTCTCAAACAGGTCTTCCTTGCGAAAGACCACCTTTTCCTCCACCTGCCTGCTGAAGAAGCTCTCCAGGCTGCTGCCAAGGCACTCCAGCAAGTCAATCAGCGTGGCGATGGAAGGCGACGTCAAGTTGCGCTCCACCTGGGAAATGAAGCCCTTGCTCAGTTCCGCGCGGTCCGCCAGTTCTTCCTGCGTCAGGTTCAGCGAGATGCGAAGCCGCCGCAGGTTCGCTCCAATGTCCATACCGTCCTCCCGCCGCGGCTCAGCCCCGGCAACGCGCCGATGTTTACAAATGCTAAACCCACAGGCATCATTTATTAAACCATAGGTATATGGCACTGTCAACATGTTTTACATGGTTTTTATGTGTTGGTTTTTGATGAACGGCCGGCGCTACTGATGCGGCCACTGGCCGGTTTGTTCAAAGGCGGCGGCTGTCTGTTCCGCGTGGCTTACAACGCTGTCCTTGTAGCCCATTTGCCGCAGCAGCCGCAAAGCGTTTCGGGTGCGCGTTGGACCTTGCTTCAGCAGATAATCAAAGGACACCCCTTCGTCGTCCACACGCTCTGAGAAGTGCCAGTTGTCATACACATCCGCTAACATACGGGTCAGTTCAATGTCGTGGGTGGCTGTCATGCACAGCAGTTCTTCACCAGTTAGCGAGCGCAGCACGGCAGCGGACGCCGCGATGCGCTCTATGGTGTTGGTGCCGCGCAGTATCTCATCGACAAAGCAGTAGATCATTGTGCCTTGTCCTGCCGCGTCCAGAATGCGCTGCAAGCTTTTCAGTTCTACGATGAAGTAGCTTTCGCCGTCCATGATGTTATCACGCACCGCCATGGAGCTCATCACACTGCCCCGGCGCATGGAAAGCTTTTCCGCCCAGCAGCAGTACAGCGTCTGCGCCAGGACGCAGTTGACGGCGACTGCCTTGATGAACGTGGACTTGCCGGATGCATTGGAGCCGGATATCAGCGTGTTGCGATGCCAATGCAGGTCATTGGGCACGCAGTGCTTCAGCAGCGGGTGACACAGCGCCTGCCCACGGAAGGCTGACTGCTGGATAAACTGAGGCCTGCAAAGGCGGGGCTCCGCATCGCGCAGCTGCGCGATGGAAAGACTTGCGTCCACTTCCCCCACCAGCGCGTACAGCCGCCGCACTTCATCACCGCGCTTGTTCAGCTCCCCCACAATGGCGCCCAGGCTGACCATGTCCAGCATGAAGAATATTTTCAGGTAATCCAATATGGCATCAGCATCCCCCACCGCTTCCATGCCAAACATGGGCAGCCACCTGCGAATGGCACGAAGCCGGGAAAGCAATGCTTTCAGCTCATCTGTATGCGCCTGCAGGGCAGGGGCGCGTACCTTCGCCAGACGCTGTGCCGCGCGCAGCACCGCGCCGATGTGGCGGATAGACGCCAGTTCTTTCTCCCATACTTTCTGGGTGCTGTAATATACCAACAGGTTGATGCCAAATGCGCCCACAACCCCCAGCAGCAGCCGCTGGTCCACCAACAAGCCCAACAGCAGGAATGTCAGCGGCAACACCGCAAGTATCCGATATAGCCATCTGTAGGGCGGGTACTGGTACGCCGGCGCGTACAAGTATCTGGACGCGCCGTGGAACGCGCGGTAGCCAATGCCATGCAGCGCCATTTGGGCATCCAATCTGAGCGGTTCGTCGGCACCCTGGGCAAAGTTGCGAACTTCAGTGTACTCTATCCCAAGGTAAACGGGAGAAATACTGTTATTTCCTGAACCTTCATGCCGGCGGCATGATGAAGCGGCGGCGGGGTAAAACCCGCCGCCGCGCCGTTTATAAAAGGGCCGCTCCATTTCCAGGCGCGGCCCTTTTGCTGTTTTAAACGCCTGCCGCTTAAGCGCCGCGCTTTTCCTTCCTCTTCCACAGGATGATGAACGCGATGCCGCTGAGCGCCATCAGGCTCAGGGGTATCCAGATCAGGTCGCCCGTCTGCGGTACCCTGTAATCCGGGTCATAGGTGTTGGTAAAGCTGATGCCCGTGACATGACCGGTCACCGGGTCAACCAAGCCGCCGATTGCCTCCGTAATGGACGGCCGGTAGCGGTTAATCAGCGTTTCCTTCACTGTATAAACGATGGGCACAGCCCTTCCGTTCACTGCCTTATACCTGGGCAGGCCGCTGTATTCAAAGGTCCACACATCGCCCGGCTTATCCCATGCCAGGCTTAAGGCCTGACCCGCTTTCAGCGTCACTTCCCTGCCGTCGGCATACAGCGTCAGACCCAGTTGCGCGGGGCGCCTGCCGCGCGCGTTGCTGTGATCCACCCAGGTCTTCTGCCCCCTGACGCTGACCGTGTACAGCGTGTTGGCAAAGTCCGCCTGGCTGACATTACGATTTTCATCAAGCTTTCCGGCCACGGCATCCGATGAATCTGCCTGGTAATCCGGTACAGGCGTCTCCTTCACCGTGTAGGTGACTTCCACTTCCTGCCCCTGTTCAACCTTGTACCTGGGCAGGCCGCTGTACCGGTAGGTCCAGGCATCGGCACCTGCGGGCTTATCCCACTTGGGGGATACCAGCGCGGCATCAACCTCAATGCCATCGGCAAACAGGGCCAGCTCAATGCTGTCGGGCCTGGTCAGGTATTTGTTGCTCTGATCATACCATACCTTGGTGCCCTCGATGTTCACAACAGCCAGCCTGTTGGTCAGGTTGGATCCATCGGCTTGTGCGGCATGATAGCCAGGCACAGGCTGCTCGGACACCGTATAGATGATCTCCTCACCCAGAGTGTCCTCAGCGGGCAGGTTGATGAACTTGAAGCTCCAGATATTCCCTTCAAGGGATATC
>CAYFSN010000111.1:0-5090 GCA_964345845.1 uncultured Christensenella sp. | reverse complement strand
TCTCGGTGTCCGGGCCGCAGGGGCCGGTCAGCCCGGCGGGGCCCCACCAGTTGTTTTCCTTGGGCAGGAAAAAGATGCGCTCCTCAGGCACGCCGCAGTCGCGCCACAGCTGGTAGCTTTCCATGTCGCGGGGCGCGTTTTCATCGCCCGCGAACACGCTGAACGCCAGCCGGTCCTTGTCGATGCCCAGCCACTTTTCATCGGTCAAAAACTCCCAGCTCCAGGGAATCATTTCTTTTTTGAAATAGTCCCCCAGGCTCCAGTTGCCCAGCATCTCAAAGAAGGTGAGGTGGCTGGCGTCGCCGACATCGTCAATGTCGCCGGTGCGGATGCACTTTTGCACGTTCACCAGGCGGTTGCCCGCGGGGTGCGGCTGGCCCATCAGGTAGGGCACCAGCGGGTGCATGCCCGCTGTGGTAAACAGCACCGTGGGGTCATTTTCCGGAATGACCGACGCCGACGGGATGACCGTGTGGCCCTTGGTGACAAAAAACTCGATAAACAGCTGCCTGAGCTGGTTGGCGGTCATGGATTTCATGCGGTTCTCCGTTCGTAAGTTAGTTAAGCGGTCAGTCGCCCTGGCTTACGTCAGCTTGACGGCCGTGCCCGAGCACGACACCATCAGCATGCCGTTGTCAGCGCCCAGCACTTCGTAGTCCATCTTCACGCCGATGACGGCGTCAGCGCCCAGCTGGCGGGCGCGCTCTTCCATTTCCTGCAGGCTTTGCATACGGGCGTTCAGCAGTTCTTCTTCGTAGCCCTGTGAGCGGCCGCCAAAGAAGTTGCGCAGCCCGGCGCCGATGTCCTTTAGCACGTTGATGCCGGTGATGACCTCGCCAAACACAATGCCCATGTACTGCTGCACCTGGCGCCCGTCCACATGCGGTGTGGTTGTAACAATCATGTTCTTTCTCCTTTAGCGGATATTAGACAATATTGACAAACTGCAGCAGCACCTTCAGCGCGCCGTCCATGTCGCGCATGTCGATGGTTTCGCAGGCGGAGTGCACATACCGGCAGGGGATGGACAGCGTGCCCGCCGGCACACCGCCGCGGCTGTGCTGCATGGCAGCACCATCGGTGCCGCCAAAGGGCAGTACTTCGCGCTGCACGGCCACATCGGCGGCCTCGGCCGCGTCAAACAGGGCGTCGCGCACCAGGGGGCTGGCAATCATGGAGCTATCCATAATCTTTACAGCGGGGCCAGCACCCAGCTTAATATCGGGCAGCTTCACCTCCGGCGTGTCGCCCCAGGCGGTCACGTCCAGCGCCAGGCCCATGTCCGGCTCCACCGTGTAGGCGGCCACCGTGGCGCCGCGCAGGCCCACTTCCTCCTGGGTGGAGAACACGCCTACGATGGTGTTTTTCTGGTCTTCCGCGTACAGCAGCAGTTCCACCAGCAGGGCGCAGGCCACGCGGTTGTCCATGGCCGGGGCCGCGATGCGGTGCTTGCCCAGGTGGAAAATTTCCGGCGCGTACACCGCCATGTCGCCCACCTGCACCATGCCCAGCGCTTCTTCGCGGTTCTGGGCGCCGATGTCGATGAACATGTGCTTCAGTTTGGGGTCGCCCTGGGGTACCGGCTGGGTCAGCAGCACGCCTTCCACGCCGTTTTCAAACACCACCCGGCGGTATTCGCTTTGGATGCGGCCAATGCCGCCCACATTGTGTACCCGCAAAAAGCCTTCTTTTTCAATGGACGTGACCACCAGGCCGATGTGGTCCATATGGGCGGATACCATGATGCGCTTGGCGTTGTCATCGGTGCCGTACTTTTCCACGATGAGGTTGCCCATCACGTCGGTCTTCATGCTGTCCACATGCCCGTGCAGCATGGTCTTGATGGCTTCCGCCACGTTGTGTTCACTGCCAGAGGGGCCCCAGGCGGCCAGCAAGGTCTTGAGTGTATCCCGTAGCATTCGGTTATCCTCCCTTAGAGATTGTGTATGAACTCTTGCGCCAGCTTCAGCTGCGCGTCAATATCAGATAGATTGGCCACCGACGCACCCGAGTGGATGTAGCGGCAAGGCACGCTCAGCACCACGGTGCGGGCGCCCGCCCCCACCTGCTGAAAGCTGGCGGCGTCGTTGCCGCCGGTAACCCCCTGCTTTACCTGGCAGGCAATGCCCGTGCGCTCAGCCAGGGACAGCATTTGCTTAAACAGCTCGCGGTTGGCGATGCTGGCGCCGTCCATGAAGCTGACCGCCACGCCCTTGCCCGGCACGCATACGTGAAACTGTTCGTCCACGTCGCCCAGGTCGTTGGCGGCGGTGCCTTCAAACACCCCCACGGTATCCGCCTGCTGGTTAAACGCCGCCGCGCGGGAACCCCGCAGGCCCACTTCCTCCTGGCTGACAAAGCACACCGTGACGTCGCTTTCATAGGTGCCTTCCAGCACCCTCAGCAGGTTGTAGCAGCCCACCCGGTCATCCAGCGCCTTGGCGCAGACAAACCCATCGCCAAACGGCTCGTAGGGGGTGTCAAACGTGGCGTAGGTGCCAAGCGGGGCCAGCTTTTCGGCCTCTTTTTGGTCCTTGGCGCCGATGTCGATAAACAGGTTGGTGTAGTCAAGCACCCTTTTGCGGTCTTCCTGCGTCTGCAGGTGGATGGCCATGGCGCCAATCACGCCCGGCAGGGCATCCTCGCCCACCTGCACCCATTTGCTCACCACCACCCTTGGGTCAATGCCGCCAACGGGGCGGAACCGCAGCAGGCCATCGTCCGTATAGCCGGACACAATGAAGCCAACCTCGTCCATGTGGGCGGCCAGCAGCACGCCCTTGCCGTTTGGCTGGGTGCCCTTTTTGCGGCAGATGACGTTGCCGGCGCGGTCCACCTTCACCTCGTCGCAAAGGGGCTTTGCCCATTCAATGATTTGCTTTCTGACGGCGGTTTCCCAGCCGCTGGGCCCGCGCAGTTCGGTCAGTATTTTCAGGTCCATAGCGCTTCCTCCCAGTCGTCCGCCACCTGGCAGGCGAAGTTGGCCAGCAGCCGCGCGCTTTCCTCCAGCGTGTGCATGTCAAACAACTCCACCGTGGTGTGCATGTACTTCAGCGGCAGCTCCAGCAGCACCGTGGGGATGCCCCCGCGCTGAATGGAAAGCCCATCCGCGTCGGTGGACGTGTTGCGCGGCACCACCGAGGTCTGCACCTGGATGTTCTGCTCCTGCGCCACGTCCATCAGCTTTTTGCGCAGCACCGGCTGCAGATACGGCCCCATGGACGCCACGGGGCTTCCCAGGTCGGACGTACGCCCTTCGGGCGCGCCGGGGGTCTTTGCATGGCATACGTCCAGCGCCACGCCAAAGTCCGGGTCTACGCTAAAACCTGTCATCTTGGCGCCGTAGGAGCCAATCTCCTCCTGGCAGGTGGCCACGAAGTACAGGTCGGCGTGGTGTTTCATGTTCTGCAGCAGCTGCATCGCGCGGTAGAGAATGGCCACACACGCGCGGTCATCCGCCGTTTTGGTGGCGTAGCGGTCGTTTTGCAGTTTCACAAACCGCTGCTCCAGCTGCACCTGGTCGCCCACCTGCACCAGTTCCTTCACGCGCTCAACCGGCAGCCCCAGGTCTACATGCAGGTCTTCCCGCTTGTAGTTTTCCTTTCGCTCCTCATCGCTTAGCAGGTGCGGCGCCTTGGCGCCCACCACCCCCAGCAGGGTCTCCTTGCCCAGTACACGCACCCGCATGCCCGGCAATATCCGCGGGTCCACCCCGCCCACATTGCCCAGCCGCAGGCTGCCGTCCTCCTCAATCTTCACCACCATCAGGCCGATTTCGTCCAGATGGGCGGCGAACAGCACCTTGGGCCCATCGCCCTTCAAACGGGCGATGACATTGTTCAGCCGGTCAATCTTCACCTCGTCCGCCAACGGGCGAAACGCCGCAGCGATATACTCCGCCACAGGCCCTTCCTGCCCCGTCAGCCCCGGCACGGCGGTGACTTCGCTTAGAAATTCCTCAAGCCGCATGAAACTCCCCTTTCCGTAAACGCACAAGAACAAGCGCGAATTGCTTTGCCCAGTATAGCATTGCACGGCATGGATGGCAACCAAGCACGTGCACGGATATGGTGGGAGGTAACCGGGTTACGATGAGGACGAGAAGACGGGGACGAAAGGAGACGAAAGGGAACGAGGGGACGCGCGCTTTTTGAAAAAAGCGCGGCAAAAACTTTAGTAAACTGCCATGGGGTATGCAACTTGCCAAGTCGGCGTATGCAGCTATTCGTTCGGAAGCGAAACCTGAAGGGAATGTGCGTGTTTGAGATAGGCGCGGCAAAAACTTTAATATAATGGCCGTGAGGGAAGTATGTCAAAAGCACCCTCCCTTTGGAATGCCAGGCGGAGCTATGTAAGGGTGATGACCATCAGGTCATCTTCCGCACGGCTTTCAACCACCTCAAACCCCAAACGGCGGTACAGCCGCGCCGCGGCATTCGCCCGCTGCACAGACAGCGACGCGCGCCGGTAGCCCCGCGCCCGCAGGGCGTTCAGCAGCGCCGTTCCAATCCCCTGCCCCCGGCAGTCTGCCTGCACGGACATGGCCAGCGACGGCGTATCGTCATCGATGTGGCCATAGTCCGCCATGATGCGCGCCCACGCAGCGCCAACTACCCGCTCACCCCGCACCGCCACCACACAGGTGTCGGCCGCGCCGCCACCAAAGCCATCCACATACACCCGCAACTCAGGCGCAAGCATGATGTCCCTGGGCGGGGCCTGCTGCCCCGGCGGTACATAGATGGCATCGTACAGAAAGTCCGCCAGCAGCGGCGCCTCCTCGGGGCGCATCGCACGGATGATGGTATCGCGCATGGGGCTCCTTTCGGGGCTGTTATGTGGGCAGTATACCACAGGCGGGTGGCTTCGCCGGAACAGGCACATCGCCCAGGGTGACGCTCAACCGCATTTCCCCTATCCCACAAAACATCGTCACCTGCGTCACCTTCGTCACCCAAAGCCCCTACAAACAGAGAAAATAGGCATTTCTGTCTGTGTCACCTGCGTCACCTTCTGGCTGCCCAGTGTCACAGGGTGACGTTGGGTGACGTAGGTGACAGTCAATACGCATAGGGACGTTGGGTGACGAT
>CAYFSN010000110.1:281-5207 GCA_964345845.1 uncultured Christensenella sp. | reverse complement strand
GGCGCGCGGAGCAACAAAGCGCTAAGTGGCGGTATGATACCGGAGAGATTACCAGAGCCGGTGTATGGTATCTGAAGAACGGAGCACAGCGAACGTGAACCTGAAGAACCCAAGAAACAAGATAATCATCTACATCGCGATCGCATTGGCGGCAACCGCAGCGTTGTCTTTGCTTTTGCGGCAACCGCAGACCCCTGTTAGCTATGAAGTGGAACTGCTTAAGAACGGCAGTTTTGAACAAATCACTGGTGAAGGCTTGCCGGAACACTGGCTGCCGGATGCCTACAACCGTGTGCCTGGTGTCACCCAGTATGAAGTGGTGGAGGGATATCAGGGGCATGGTGTGCTGGTACGTAACCTGGAAAACAATGATGCACGATTCGCTCAGGTTGTTTCAGTCGCGCCAAATACTACCTATAGGTTGTCTGGACGCGTCAAGGCCAATGTGCAGGATGGACGCGGCGCCAGTTTGTCCGTTGCGGATGTATACAGCGTCAGTGAGAGCGTGCTGAACACACAGGGCGAGTGGCAGGACTTCACCATATATGGAAAAACAACCGAAAACCAGACAGAGTTGACCATTTGGGCGCGCGTTGGCGGCTATTCGGCTGACAGCAACGGTGAAGCAGTGTTTGACGATGTCAGTTTTATGGCTGTTAAGGACGTGCCTGCCAACGCGAATGTAGAATCGTGGCATGTTTGGCGCGGTGAGCAACAGGCGGCGCCCACGCAGGGGCGGCCAGCTTGGCCGCTGTTGCTGTTGGCCTGCGCGGTATATGTGCTGGTTGCGCTGTGGATGGCCAAAGCCATTCAAAATGAGGAGCAGACTGAACTGCAGCCCTCAGACAAGAGCATCTGGGACATGCGGTTCTGGATGGTGCTGCTATTCGCGCTTGTAACTCGCCTGCTGACAGCGCACTTCATACCGGGCTACGGTGTGGACATCGGCTGCTTCACATCGTGGGCAGATCGTATGCACGCAGTGGGACCGGTTGAGTTTTACCTGACAGAGGCGCACAGCGATTACCCGCCGGGATACATGCTGGCACTATGGCCATTGGGAGCTATTGGCAGCGCCGCGGGCAGCGGTGCTACCGAGTTGATGGTGAAACTGCCAGCCATCATTGCGGATATACTGACCATCACGGTGTTGTACTGGTACGCTTCGAAGCATATGCGGCCTAAGGCTGCACTGCTGCTGGCTAGCATATACATGCTGAATCCTCTGACCTATGCGGCTGGTGCTGCATGGGGACAGACTGACAGCATTCCAGCTTTCCTGTTGGTGCTGGTGATATTGCTCGCCTGGGAAGGTAAGTGGTCTGCAGCATTGCCTGTGTATGTGCTCTCCGCGTTGATGAAGCCGCAGGCTTTGATGTTTGGGCCGCTGGGTTTGGCCGCTCTGATTGTTGATTTGATTGCCCGCCCGCAAAAGGGAAAACCGCGCTCGGTGTGGATTGGCGTGGCTACTTCTCTGCTGGTGGCGGCTGTGATTGTACTGCCGTTCTCGCCCAAGCAAGAGGGGTGGGACTGGCTGATACAGCTCTACGGCGGCACCATGAACTACTATGGTTACGCGACGGTGAACGCCACCAACCTAGGCTTTTTGTTTGGGTTGAACTGGCAGCCAGTGACATCCCTGGCTCCGTTCGCCATGCGGCTGCTGGGCGCTGCTGTGTTGATACTGCCTGTGGCCATATATGTGAAAGCAACTTGGAGCAGCAGCCCTGGGCGGCAGGAAAGCCTGCTCCTGCTGCTGTCCCTGTTGCCGGCTTTAGTGGCGGTTGTGCTGCCGGTTACGCTCAGCGTGTTGGGCATTCTGTTGATGGTATCCAGTTTTCTGGTCGTTGTGGTACGGTACGTCTATCAGCACGACATCTTAAACCTGCCCATGTTGGGCGCGGTGATGCTGATTTTGTTCTGCGTGCTGGGCGCTATGATGCATGAACGCTATCTTTTCCCAGCAGCGGTGCTTTTATTGATGGCCTATGTGCGCAAACGGGACAAGCGTTTGTTCTGGCTGTTTGCGGCGGTTAGCCTGCTGGCTTTCCTGAACACCGGCATTGTCCTGGACCGCGGGGTGCGCATCGGCGGTGTCGAAGGGCATCTGGAGGCGCCTTTGTTCGGTATTGCAAGTGAGTCTGCCTGGCTTGAGTATGCCATGTCACTGGCGCAAGTTGCGCTGGCAGGTTTTGCACTGTATGTAGGCCTTAGATTGAGCCATCCATATGCGGAAATGATTGCGTTCTCGCCAGCAGGCACATCAGCTTTCGATGCGGGCAGCCCTGTGAGCGGAGAAAATGCGGCGTACCATCGCTTGAAGAATCCTTCAACTATAATGCGCATCCGCCCGATGGGTTGGGCCATCATGCTGGGCGTTACTGCTTTGTACGCCGCACTTGCCTTTTCAAACCTGGGTGATACCAAGGCGCCCCAAAGCGCTTGGATTGCGCAAAGCACCAATGAAGAAGCGATATTTGACTTGGGTGAAAGCCGACGCTTTCAAATCATTTACTATGGTGGGCTGAACTGGCGGGATAGTGACTTTGAAGTAGCAGCAAGTGACGACATGGAGAATTGGCTGCCGTTTGACGCAAAACTGGAGGACGGTGACCTGTACTCCTGGCAGTACCAGACGCAACTAAACCCGCCTGAAAGTAACGAACGCTACAACCGCATGCGCGTTGAGCATCAGGGGCGCTACGTGCGGATTCGGTCACGCATGATTGGGACAACCATCCTTGAAATGCAGTTTAGAGACCCGCAGACCGGGCAGCCGTTTCCTGCCAAGGTGATTTCGGAAAACGGTGATGCGCTGATTGATGAGCAGGACTTGCTGAGGGGCGAGCCCTCCTGGCGCAATGGTATGTACTTTGACGAGATATACCATGCCAGAACAGCCTTCGAGCACCTAAACGCCATGCGGGGCGAGGAGCCCAATACGACATATGAGGTGTCGCACCCGCCGCTGGGCAAGGTGCTGATGAGCTTTGCTATCATGGTGTTTGGCATGAATCCCTTTGGTTGGCGTTTTGCAGGCACCCTGGCTGGCGCGCTGATGCTGCCGGGCATGTATTTGATTGGCCTGCTGATGACACGCAAGCGCCTGGTTGGCGTCGCGGCCATGCTGTTGCTCGCCTTTGACACCATGCACTTTACCCAAACGCGCATTGCCACCATTGATAGTTTCGCTACGCTGTTTATCATCTGGTCGTACTACTTCATGTTCCGATATGTCGTCAGTGATGATTGGAGCCGCCGGTTCCGCGGTACCCTGTGGAATCTCGCCCTCAGCGGGCTGTTCATGGGCCTTGCGGTCGCCAGCAAGTGGACAGGCATATACGCCGGGTTTGGGTTGGCGGTGATCTTTTTCTGGTCCCAGTGGCGGCGCATGCAAGAGGGCATTGAAGCGGAAGTCATCGTCCAGACGTCACAAGAATTACCGGACGAGCGCGTCAAAACGGCGTCTGCAGAGTGGAAACAGCGGTTGGTGCTTACCCTGCTGTGGTGTGTATTGTTTTTTGTGGTGATTCCCGCTACCATCTATGTGCTCAGCTTTATACCTTGGTTTATGCGCACGCCTGGCGGGTTGACGATTCGTAAGGTATTTGATGTCAGCGCCAGCATGCTCAACTACCATGCCGAGCCTGGGCGGGGCATGGATCACTACTTCCATTCACCCTGGTACCAGTGGCCCATCATCTACAAGCCCATGTGGTTTTACTCAACGCCGGTGGTGGATGGCATGGGCAGCACCATCATCACCTTTGGTAACCCCGCCGTGTGGTGGGGCGGCCTGCTTGGCCTGCTGCTGGTCATTGCCGCAATGGTGCTGCGCAAGACAAATACCCCCATCTCCGCATGGTTTGGCAAGGCGACAGATATGTGGCCGGCGCTGCTTCTGATCTCCTTCGTGGCGCAGTACGTGCCCTGGGCATTCGTGCCGAGAGGAACCTATATTTACCACTATTTCCCTGCGGTACCGTTCATCATTTTGTGCGTGATGTGGGTGCTTCATCAAGTTCACAGGCGGCATAAGAAGGCTGGCGTGTACGCTACCATACTCTATGTAATGATCGCAGGCGTGCTGTTTGTTGCGTTCTTCCCATACGCATCTGGGGTAAGGGCTCCGGTAGCATGGTTGGACGCGATGCGGTGGTTCCCTGGTTGGCTACACTACTAAACGCAGGAGGCTGACATGCTGGCGCAAACGATGTGCTTTGCCTTGGTGGGCATTGAAGGTGAACCGGTGACGGTTGAGGCAGACGTTCGCACAGGCAGCGAGTTTAAGTTTTCCATGGTCGGCTTGCCAGACGCCGCTGTAAAGGAAAGCCGGGAGCGCGTTTTTGCCGCTTTGAAAAACAGCGGCTACACACCGCCCTGGGGGCATACCACGGTGAACCTATCGCCCGCTGACTTGCGCAAAGAGGGTACCGCATTCGACTTGCCCATTGCCGTTGCCATTATCCTGGCCAGCAAGCAAATACGCACTTTTCAGACCGATGGTGTGCTGCTGATGGGGGAGTTGGGCCTGGACGGCCGATTACTGCCCGTGCAGGGTGCGCTATCCATGGTCATTGCGGCCCGGGAACGGGGCATCAGCACCGTGGTGCTGCCAACTCAAAATGCTAAAGAGGTGGAAGCCGTTGGCGGCATGGAGGTGTTCCCGGTTTCATCGCTCTATGAAGCCGTGCAGCATCTTTCCGGGCAAGCGCCTGTCGCTGCCCAGGTGCAAAAAAGCTATGAACAGTGTATCAGCGAGCATGTGGTGCAGTCTGACTTGCGCCATGTCCGCGGCCAGGCGGCTGCCCGCAGGGCGCTGGAAGTAGCAGCGGCCGGGGGACACAATATGCTGATGGTGGGCGTGCCCGGGTCTGGTAAGACCATGCTTGCCAGGTGCCTGCCGGGTATCCTGCCGATGATGAC
>CAYFSN010000110.1:0-270 GCA_964345845.1 uncultured Christensenella sp. | reverse complement strand
AAACAACGCGCATCCACAGCGTGGCCGGGCAGCTGAAATATGGTACAGGCCTGATGACAGAGCGTCCCTTCCGTACGCCGCACCACTCGGCATCGGTGGCGGCGTTGGTGGGCGGCGGTGCCAAGGCCCGGCCGGGTGAGGTATCCTTAGCGCACAATGGCGTGCTGTTTCTTGATGAAATGCCGGAATACCCACGCGCGGTGCTGGAAGCGCTCAGGCAGCCGTTGGAGGACGGAGTAACCACGGTCTCCCGCGTACGCGCGCACATGC
>CAYFSN010000109.1:0-5378 GCA_964345845.1 uncultured Christensenella sp. | reverse complement strand
GCCACTTGGGTACTTCTCCATGGTTTATTGGCGGAGAGAGAGGGATTCGAACCCCCGGTGCCTTGCGACATCACCAGTTTTCAAGACTGGCGCCTTCAACCACTCGGCCATCTCTCCATAATGCGCCGTTAGGTCTTGTAAAGCGCTTGAGTATCATAGCAAACGTCCCCTTCCCTGTCAACCGAAAAATGCTGATTAGCGGCTATAAACCGTACGCATTATGAAAAGCCGCCGCTTCAAAGCTGAAGCGGCGGCACGTTTAATGAGAATACTTTGGGCTCAGTTTTCCTCGTCTTCCTGTTCAAACCCTTGGGAGGCCTGCACATTCTGCTTTAGAATACGCACATCATTCAGTTGAACAGAGATGGCCGCGTCCACATGATCCAGCAACGTGGTCAGGTCGTGCTGCGTTTGTCGGCGCAGACCCTCAGCGTGCTGGTTGGCGTTTTCAAGCAACTCTCTTGCCTGTGCCTCTGCGCGCGCCAGGATGGTGGTTTGGCTTACCAGTTCATCTGCCTGCGCTTTTGCGTCTTCCACCATGTGCTGCGCGCGGTTTTGCGCGTCTGCCATAATCGCCCGGGCGTTTTCTTCCGCCTGGCGTGTGGTCTCCTGCACGTACTGATCGGCGTGTTCCTTGGTCTTTTGCGCGTAGGTGTTGGCCTCAGATACCATACCCTGCGCCTGCGACTGAGCATTCGCCATGGCGTTGTTAGCAGAGGTGGTAGCATCCGCCAGGATACTCTCTTCATTCTTGAGGATCTTATCCGCCTTTTCAAGGGACGGATCGTAGTTGGTTACAATGCGCTTCAGCGCATCGGTGAACGTTCCTTGATTGACAATGACTGAATCCGTAAAGGGCATTTTCTTGGCGTTCTGTAATGCAAGCGTTAACTCATCAATCAGCGCGAATACTTCGTTCCTGGACATATGTTTCCCTCCTCTATTTCGTGGACTTATCCCCATTGTAAAAGCGAGCGGCAATTTCGTCAACTGCGCTTGCGGGCACAAAAGGTCTTATGTCACCGCCAAACTGCGCTATCTGCCGTACCAATGATGAACTGACCGCCTCAAACTGCGCCCCAGCAGGCAGCAGCACCGTCTCCAGCCCGGGCATCAGAATGCCATTTGCGTGTGCCATGGCGCTTTCCGCCTGCAAGTCGGCCGCGCCGCGCACGCCGCGTATCACCAGCGTTGCGCCTTCCCGCTTTGCCAGTTCCACCATCAAGCCAGCAAAGTGCACGACGTGAACGCCAGGTATCTCCGTCACCGCACGTTTAATCATGTCAACACGCTGCTGCGGCGTGAAGTGAGACGCCTTGTCCGGATTGTACAGCACGCCTACCACTAACCTGTCACACAGCTTACTGGCACGCTTCATCAAATCCAAGTGACCCAAGGTGACGGGGTCAAAGCTGCCCGGGAATATCGCCGTTCGCATGGGCATCCTCCTGTGCGTAGGTAATCAGGTCGATTCTGGTGTCCCGGAAGGTCCGGCTGCGCAAAAGCGTAAAGGACTCTGGTATAACAACTTCTGACCTTCGGTCTTGTTCCAGTATGATGATACCCTCTGGCGACAGTGTTTGATGCGCCGCCAGCGAAGAAAGTACAGGGCCCGCCGGCAAGTGGTAGGGCGGGTCAACAAAAATCATGTCAAAGACCGCTTCTTGTTCCTCCAACTGATGGAGTGCCTTCTGATAATCCTGTGCAATCACAGCGGTCCGCTCTTCCAGCTGCAGCAATTTGATGTTCTGCCGAACAGCGCGAATGGCCTCTCCGCTGTTATCACAGAAAACCGCATGGGCAGCACTCCTGCTAAGCGCTTCCAAACCTAATGCCCCGCTGCCGGCGAATAAATCCAGAACGGCCGCGCCGGGTATATAGGGCTGCAGCATACTGAAAAGGGATTCCCTGGTGCGCTCCAAGGTGGGACGTGTGTGCTCTCCCTTGGGCACCACAAGGCGCCGTGAGCCATGAATGCCGGCTATAATGCGCATTAAATCAGCCTGTTTTCCTGTTCCTGCCGGCGGCGTTTTTCGCTGCGCTCCCGACGGACGCGGCGCTTGGCGTTGGTGCGAATGGCACCGTGCACACCCGCGCGCAGGCGGCGCCCCTGCAGGTAACCAAGCGCATACGCCATGGGCACAATCAGCACCAGCAATGGACTTAGGCGCTCTAACCAAAGCAGGGCGGCCGCGTTGTCCGCGCCCACCATGTTGACATAAGGAAATAGGGATAACCGAACGATGACGCGCAGCAGATGCTCCAGTTCAAACGACGGTGTCTGATGGTAGTAGCTCAACGCCAGGCCAACATCCGACCTTCTCTCCATGCCAGATACCCAGTTTGGCAGTACCCCAAGCGAGTACACCTGCGGCTGCGCCATAAACGCAAAAACAAGGGCAACCAGGAAAAACGGCGCTACACCCAGCAGGGCCACACATACACCCTTGAGGGGATGATAGCTTTTGCCCTCCGCACCCTTCTCCAGCTCACGGTTGCTCTCTTTGCGCTGCAGCGCAATTTCCCCATAGGTTACATCATCAACGCCGGCTTTTGCGCCATCGTTGTACAGCAGGCTTGCGAATCCAACCAGCAAAACCAGGTTTAACAGCACGCGCAGGAAAGCATTGTCAAACATCAGCACCTGACCGACGAACAAGTAGACAAAGATGAACCCAACCAAGTAGGCAAAAACCCGCAGCGCACGCGCAGCACACTGTTTGCTGCGCCACGTTCCCTTGAGGAACGGCTTATATATGGGTTCTGGCCTGGGGGCCTTCTGTCTTCTTCTATCCTGCATCAAATCTCTCCAGCCACTGTTTCATCGTAGGATCGCGGCACACGAGGTGTAGGGCTTAGTAGTACCTCATAGGTAATGGTGCCAGCGTAATTGGCCAACTCCTCAGCGGTTATGCTGTCGTTGCCTTGCGCGCCCATCAGCACGGCCTCATCCCCTACCTTGAGGTCATCAACGGCACTCGCATCCACCATGAACTGGTCCATACAAACCCTACCCAGGATGGGGCAACTAACGCCGCCAATGAGCACGCGTGCCTTGGCGCTGTACGCCCGGCGGTATCCATCACCATAACCCGCCGCAATGGTAGCGACGGTGGTTGGCTTATTGGTTACATGCGTCCGGCCATAGCCGATGCTGGTACCGGCTGGCACGCGCTTGACAAACACGACCTCGGAAAGCAGGGACATGCATGGCCGCAACTCAACGTCCGTCGCAACCGGCGGACAACCATACAGGCAAATGCCGGGCCGTACCATGTCAAAGTGCGCGTCCGGTCGGCTGAGCGTCGCAGCGGAAGCAGCAGTGTGCCGCAGAACTCCCTCAGGCAGCAATTGGCTTAGTGCCCGAAAGCGCTGCAATTGCGCATCGGTGTACGCAGGGTCCGGTCCGTCCGCGTCCGACAAATGGGTGAAGCAACCAGTCAGTTTTACCTGCGGGTTGCCCTCTAATGCAATCAGTATGGCTCGCAAGGAGTCTTCATCATTAGCCCCAATGCGCCCCATGCCAGTATCCAGCTTGATGTGCGCATCCAGCGTGCAGCCAAGCTCAGCAGCCGCGGCCTGCGCTCGCTGGACACAGCCCAAGTCAGCCACCGTAACGGTCAGCGCATGTTCTGCCGCGATGCGCATGCCATCCTGGTTCAGTGCGCCCAACACCAAAATGGGCAGTTTTACGCCAGCCTGGCGCAGCACTCTTCCTTCCTCAGCCAGCGCAACACCAAGCCAATCCACTTGTTCCTGCTGCGCGGCCAAGCCAAAGGGCACTATGCCGTGGCCGTAGGCGTCAGCTTTGATGACCGCCATCATCTTCACTTGCGGGGGCAGAAAATCGCGCATCGCCTGCAGATTGTGGCGCCAGTTGGCCACGGAAATTATCCCGCGCGTGCGGCGGGCGTTTTCTAATGCTGACACAGTGTTGCCTCGTTTAGTATGTGATAGCCTGCCTCGCGCAGCGCACTTTGCGCGGCGGGCAAGTCTTTTACCACCATCAACAGAAACGGTCCGACTTGCGGGCTGAACACCCAGCTGCACTGCTCCGCCACGATGCTCTTTTCCTCCAGTGCCTTCAGAATGCGTATCAAGCTTGGGTATCCTTGAACGATGCCCACGGCCAGCACATCTTTCAGGAAGGCCGTATACCCTTCCTGCTGCAGAGCATTGAGCGCCGCCAGGCTGTCGGGTACCAGGCCCTTAAACACCGTATAGGCACCATCGTTTGTGATGGTCAGGTAGTGCAGGTCAATGCCATGGCGGACCAGGTCTGCCATCAGTTCATCCCTGCGCTCCGGGCGCGGGTCGATCAGGATTGAGAGCAGTTTAACCTGCATGATGCCTCCTTACTTGACCACGATGTTGAGCAGGCGATTGGGCACGTAAATCAGCTTTATGATTTGCCTGTCGCTAACCAGCGCCTGTACATCCGGCTGGTTGGGAAGCGACCGTTCAGCGTCTTCTTTGCTCAGGCTGCTGTCCACCATGATGCGGCCGCGCACCTTGCCGTTGATTTGCACGGCGATTTCCACTTCAGAAGAAACCAGGTACCGCTCGTCCCACTTGGGCCAGGGATGGGACCACAATGCTTCGCCGTAGCCCTGTGCCTGCCAAATCTCCTCGGTGATGTGCGGCGCAACCGGGTTAAGCAACAACAGCAGCGCTTTCATATCGCCAGCGGTGATGCTGCTTTTTGTAGCGTACTCATTCACCATGGCCATCAAAGCGGCGATGGACGTGTTGAACTTCATGCGCTCATAGTCTTCAGTCACCTTCTTGATGGTGCTGTTGACCAATACCAGCAAGTCTTTGGATACATGCGGCGCTTTGTTATCCACAGCCGACTGCAGCCGCCATACGCGGTCCAGGAATCGGCGGCAGCCGCGCGCTCCGTTGGTATTCCATGGTATGGCCTGGTCAAATGCGCCCATAAACATCTCGTACATGCGGAAGGCATCGGCCCCGATTTCATCAATCATGTCATCGGGGTTGATGACATTGCCGCGGGACTTGCTCATTTTTTCGCCGTTTTCCCCCAGAATCATGCCATGGCTGGTGCGCTTCTGGTAGGGCTCGGCCGCTGATACATACCCCAGGTCGTGCAGGAACAGGTGCCAGAAGCGGCTGTACAGCAAGTGCAGCGTGGTATGTTCCATGCCGCCGTTATACCAATCAACCGGCATCCAGTAGTCCAGCGCTTCCTGGGAAGCGAACTCTTTGTCATTGTGCGGGTCGCAATACCGCAGGAAGTACCAGCTGCTGCCAGCCCATTGGGGCATGGTATCGGTCTCCCGTTTAGCGGCACCGCCGCATTTGGGGCAAGTGGTATTCACCCACTCCGGTATGCGGCTCAGGGGGCTTTCGCCTGA
>CAYFSN010000108.1:0-5483 GCA_964345845.1 uncultured Christensenella sp. | reverse complement strand
GAAAGCAGCTGCCGTCCTTTTCCGCGCCATCCCGACACGCTGTGCGCCGCCAGCCCTGGGAACGCATCAGCGCATCAGCCGACTCGGCCAGGGCATCCGCTTCTTCGGGTGTCACCGCCCGCAGGGTCAGCGCCACAGCCGCCATTCGGCCATATTCGCCCTGCTGCCTGTCCTCCAGCAGCGCCGCGGTGCAGCTGGGCAGGGTCACCAGTTCCTGCGGCCAGCCGCGCACCACCTGCGCCGGCAGGGAGGATAGCTGCGCCACCACCGCCTCCATCAGCGCGGTCATCGCGCCACCTCCACTTCCACCTCCAGGTGGCGGGGCCACAGCCTGCGCTGCATACAGCGCCAGGCCCGCCCGTCACCGGGAAAGTACACGCGGTCGCCCTGGCGGATGCCGCTGTCCACCCCGGGGTACAGCACACGCCGCTCCCGGGGCCGCAGCGTGCCGTGCTGGCGGCGCTCGCTCTGGCGGTCCGGCCATGCGCGCACAGGCAGCAGGTACAGGCGGTCCGGGTTTTCCACCAGGGCTACGCCGCCTGTCGCGCCAACCGCGCGCTCACAGGGCACCACCGCCACGGTCAGCCCCTCGCGATAAGGCCCCCTCACAGCACCCGCCCCACGCGGTAGGCCCGCAGCTGCTGGGTGATGCGGTCGGGCAGGTCCAGAAACTGCAGGGTCATGCCGCCCTCGCGCCGGCTGCGCTCGCCCTCGGTGCCCAGGCGGTTGTACTGAATCACCGCCAGCTGCAACTGCGCCGGCACAAGCTGTTCTGGCACGGCCTTGCGCCCGGTGTAGGCCACAATCAGGGCGCCTGCTGCGCCAAGCAGTTCCTCCAGCAGGTCATCGCCCGGCTGCTGGCCGGGCAGCAGGGTCTTGAGCCTGGCAATCAGTGTTTCCATGTGCGTCACCCCGCCATCACCAGCGTGCTGAAGGCCTTCACGGGCTTCATGTCCTGCGTGCCCACCAGCAGCACATGGGCGGTCATCTTGCCGCCGGTGGTCAGCTCGGCCTCATTGCCTGTCCAGTCCTTGGTTCCGGTCACCGCTGTGCCAAAGCCGCCGGCGAACTGGGGGTTGTCGTCCATCAGCACCACCCACTTGTATCCTTGGGGTGCCGCCAGCGCGTCCGGAATCACCACGCGGGTCTTGCCCGCACCGCCGGCAACCGACGCAATGCCGCAGGCCGCGCCCAGGGTCTCAAGGCCCGTAAACTGCGTCAGGCTCACCAGCTTGCCCGCGTCATACAGGTAGGCCGCGCAGTGCTTGGAGCAGTAGATGGTGTCCCGCATGTATTCCGGCTCACGCGATACCTCCACCTGGGTGCCAGTCTTGTTCACCAGGCACAGCGCGCCCGGCTTCAAGATGAAGTGCTGCTTCTCCCCTCGCACGGGGTCATTCTTCACCCGCGCGGAAATCACAATCTGGCAGCCCCAAATTTGCCCAACGGCACCGGAAAACACCATCTGCTGGCCCAGGTCGCCGCCGCGTATGTAGCCCGGGTCCTTCCTGAGGGCGGCAAACCCCTCCGCGTCGGTCAGCAGCACTTTGTCGCCTTCCTGCTCTTCGCCAAACAGTGTCAGCGCGTCCACCACAGCGTCGCTGCTCATGCCGGCGATGGGTACCTTGCGCCCCAGCCCAGCGTCCATCAGCACGTCGTACAGGGCGCTGTCCACCGCATGGTCAATGCTGTGGGCCAGCTGCTTGGCGGCCTCGCCCACCGGGTCGCCAAAGCCGCTCAGGCGCGCTTCGTCCGTCAGGCGCACCGCCTTGGCGTACTTTTTCACCGTGGCGCTAACCGTATCGGCGCTCAGCACCCCGGCCTGCACCTGGCCGTTCTCGTCCACCTGGTCCGCCTTGCCAATGTAGCGAAACGCCGGAAACTTCAACGTATCGCCCGGCATGCCCTGCAGGGTGTCATCCACCCGGGCCAGCGGCATCAGGCTCAGCTTGTCGCCCAGGCGGCTGTCCACCAGGTCGGCGATGACCTCAGGAATGATTTGGTTGTTTTTCATGGTTGTTTCCATTATCTTTCTCCTCCGTTTTTGGGTTGCATATGCATGTGTTGATGGTAGTTGGCTGGGTCTGTGCGGTAGATGTCCGCCAGCGCGCGGTAGTTAAGCGCGCGCCCAACAGGCAGCGGCACGTGCGCTTTGGGCGCGGGTGCGGCCTGATAGTGCCTGTTTAACAGCTGCACCAGCCGCATGCCGCGGGTTAAGCCCTCTTCGCTTGCGCAGTCCAGGGCATCGGCCGCTTCTTCCGGCAGACCCAGGCGGTGCAGTTCCGCCCGCGCCTTCAGTCGCCGCTCGGCCGCGGCCACCGCCTGCTCTCTTGCCAGCAGCGCCTGCTCTGGGTCGCTTGTTTCGGGCGCCGCTTCAGGGGTCATGTGTTCTTGTTCCATGGGTCTTCCTTTCATTAATTGGTGTGGTCGGTTGGTTATGTGGGGTCAATTGGACACTGCTTCCTGTTACGGCTCACCCCCTGCTTCTTTTGCGTCTGGTGCCGCTTCATCACTCACAGGCACCAAGTCCTCCGGCGTGCGCCGGGTCAGCACAATGCGCAGGCGTTCCGCCTCAATCGGCGGCATGCCCTGGGCGGCCATCCACCCGGCGGTCACCCGCGCGCGCTCCCGCAGGCCCGCTTCAAACC
Source organism: uncultured Christensenella sp. (assembly GCA_964345845.1). GTDB lineage: Bacteria > Bacillota > Clostridia > Christensenellales > Aristaeellaceae > UBA1038. The sequence continues at coordinate 2,835 of CAYFSN010000108.1, read as the reverse complement.
AGCCTGCCTTCAGGCGGGTCTTTTGCTCCAGGCAAAACAGCTTGTAGCGAATCGCGACCCCGCTGAGCGTGCCGGCAAACTGCTCGTCGGAAAAGTCCGGCGTCATGGAAAACTTGTGGATGTCCTTGGCCAGCGCGCGCCTGAGCACGTCAATGTCCTGCTCCACCGGGTTTTTCGCCAGCCACTGCGCCTTGGCGTCGTGGTCGGGCAGGGTTAGGGTGCGGTACATGCGCAGGCGGTTGCAGGCCAGGGCGTAGGCATCCGGGTCATCGTCCGCCGCCGTAATGCCCATCACGCCGCTTAATACCAGCAGGGCATCGGCAAACTGCGCGCGGTCGTTCACCCGGTCGCTGGCCAGCAGGTCGTAGGCGTCCATCAGCGGCAGCAGGTCCTCAAAGTCGCCCTGGGCTTCCCGGTCGTTTAGGTACGCCACCATGGGCACCCGCCCAAAGGGGTGCGGCCTGGTGCGGGGCGGCTCCTGCATAATGCTGCCGCCTTCCATGCGCCACTGGTGGCAGTGGTGCCGCGTATAGGCGGTCAATGTGCCGCCGCCTTTGCCGGCTGTCAGCGCCACACCCAGCAGCGGCACGCGCTCCACCGTGTCGTCGTACACCACGAACGCGCTGCGGGGGTCCAAGGCTGCCACCTTCATGGTGCCCTCCCCGCCGATGTAGTTCAGGCTGATGCCCCGCCCATACACCGACTGCTGCATCGCCAGTTCACTGTCCGCCGTGTCAGCGCCCGCCGACTGCATCAGCCGCCTGAACGCCTGAAGTCCTGCCTCTGACCCGCCGCCCAGGTACTTGACGGGCTCCGCCAGCAGGTACCCCGCGCACACCTGGCTGATATAGCGCCCAAAGGCAAAGCTGAGCCGGGTGTTGGGCAGCCCTTCGGCGCGCTGGCGAAGCGCGATGTCGTGCCGTCCCTTGGCGTAGCGGTGCAGCCGCTCCAGCCGGGCCAGCCCCGCGGTGTGCTCCCGCACCACGTCTGTCAAAAACCGCGGCCATTCCCTCCCTTCCGGCAATCTCTCTCGAATCATGTGCTCCTCCTTTCATGTTGGCCGGTTACGCCGGCTAATTATGAGAACATTTGTTCCGTTCTCTGCCGGCATTGTAGCCGGAAACAGCGCACAAAAACACTGACATGCCCTGACATGTTTCTTCGCGCTGTGTCCACATATATAATCCCTTGTTCAGAACTTTATATTGTTACTAATTTGTCGTTTTACATTTGCATATACCTTATTTTTACTGCACTTTTTCCCTGTTTTTGGGCTTGACTTACAATATTATCATGCTACAATTATAACGTAATCTATTAATTTCTTCTCAATATTGCTGACGCCCTATTTTTTTGCCCGGCTGATGGGAGGAAGTTAAACGATGAAGCGCGCGGCCTGACGCGGGACACATTTTTTCTGGCGGCAATCGGCGCGTTTCGCAAAAAACAGGGAGGTAAATCATGGACAAGCAGACTTCTCGGCGCAATTTCCTCAAGACCTTCGGCAAAGCAGCCGCGGGCGTCGCGCTGGTGGGCGTGGTAAAGCCCATGGCGGGCGCTGTGGCGGAAACGGCCGAGGAAACCAAGGTGGACTACAAGTGGGAGGCCAACGCCCTGCCCTGCGAACTCATCAAAGAGGTAGACGCGGCACAGGAAGGCTATCGGTCCTTTGAGTACACGCCGGACAACCGCGCCCACATCACCAAGATTACCTTTGATGTGAAGCTAGACGACAACACCGTGCACAACATCGCCTTCACTGACGGCTGCGACGGCAGCACCTCGGGTGTAGCGGTGCTGGCCAACGGCAAGCCCATTGATACCATCGTCAGCCGGCTCAAGGGCCTGCAGTGCAACCTCATCAAGAGCGGCGCCTCCTGCCCGGACCAGCTGGCCAACGCCGTTGAGCAGGCTGAAATCCTCATTGCCGGCAAGAGCTGCACCTATTGCTTCTTCGCAGGCAACTTCAAAAACCAGCCCTGCCGCACCGCGTAAGCAAGTAAAAGAAGGAGTTTATCATGATGAAAAAGCTTTGCATTCTCACCGCGCTGGTGCTGGCCCTCAGCCTGAGCGCCATGGCGGTCACCTATACCGCGGGCGAATATGAAGGCGTCGCCGACGGCCGCAACGGCCCTGTGAAAGTAAAAGTCACCCTGGACGACAAGGGCATCACCGAAGTCGCCATGGTAGAACATGAAGAAACCGACGGCTTCTGGGAGAAAGCCCTGGAAGGCGTGAACGCGGCCATCGTAGAAGGCCAGACCCTGGCGGTGGACGCTGTCAGCGGCGCCACCCTCACCAGCAACGCCCTGGTCATCGCCACGGCGGAGGCCCTTAAGACCGCCGACATCGACCCCACCGAACTGGGCTATGTGGCCCCGGCCCTGCCCGAACCCGAAGAGCAAATCGTGGAGACCGGCGCCAACAAGGAAGGCGTGCGCAACTTCACCTACACCACTCAGGGCAACACCTGCTCCACCAAAATCACCTTCGTCATCAACGAAGCGGAAATGACCGTCTCTGACCTCGTTGTCTATGACGGCTGCGACGGCAACGCCCGCGGCTTCGCCGCCCTGGCCGACGGCTCCGACGTGGACGACGTCATCACCAAGTTCCATGGCATCATGTGCCACGCGTCCGACGGCTCCTCCTGCCCGGACCAGGTCTCCAAGGCGCTGAACGAAGCCCGCTTCCTCATCAAAGGCGAGCGCCTGGCGCTGCCTGAAGGCAACTAAGCCTAACCCTGCAACCTAACCGCACAAAAGGCCCCCCTTGAGCGCAATGTTCAAGGGGGGCTGTGTTAAGCGCCGAGCCCCGCACTGGCAAGCGCCAACC
>CAYFSN010000107.1:0-5522 GCA_964345845.1 uncultured Christensenella sp. | reverse complement strand
ATGCCCAGCAGGCGGAAGATGCTGTCCATCTCCTGGAAGGTGAGCACATAGTCGACCGCGCCCGCCAGATCCTTCTCCCGCGCCTCGGCCTTCTTGGCAGGCAGGGGCCGATGAAGACGGTGGTGGCGTCCGGGTAGAGCGCCTTGATGGCCCGGGCGCAGGCCACCATCGGCGAGACCGAGCCCGGCACATGGGGCATCAGCTGGCTGTAGACCTTGCGGATCATGCCGATCCACATCGGGCAGCAGCAGCTGGTCAGCTGGAAATCGCCCGCCTGCTTGATGTTGCGGTCAAACTCCAGCGCCTCCTTGAGCGTCAGGATGTCGGCGAAGAGCGCGACCTCGATCATGCCGTCAAAGCCCACTTCCTTGAGCGCGCTGCGCAGGCGCCCGGGCGTCACCGCGTCGGTGAACTGCCCCAGGAAGGCCGGTGCCACCAGGGCGTAGCTCAGGCCCTTGGCCTGCCGCACGGCCTTCAGGGCCGGGTAGACATCGGTGTTGGGCGCCAGGCCCTCGCGCTCGCAGCCCTCGATGCAGTCGTGGCAACCCAGGCACAGCGCGGGGTCGATGCTGACGCCGCCCTCGGACCTGGGCTTGATCGCGCCAAAGGGGCAGCGCCGCACGCAGTCGGCCTGCTCCTGGCCCGCGCAGTCGCAGTGGCCGGTACGGATCACCAGCGGGTGCTTCTGCGGGTGCAGCAGACAGTCCAGGTGCGAGGGGTCAAAGCCGCTCTCATTTTCAAGGCTCTCAAAGTCATCCACCAGCGCCAGGCGGATCGCCCGGTCGTAGAGATCCTGAAAGGTTTTCATCAAGGCCTCCTGAGCCACACTGTGAACCCGCACAGTATAGCACAGGAGGCCGGGGCGCGATACGGGCCCGCGCGCTCAGCCGATGGCGGCCAAAGTCTCGAAGGAGCCCTTCATCAGCGGGTAGAGCGACTTGTAGAGCTGGTAGTAGGGCTGGTAGGCGGCGCCAAAGGCCGGGTCGGGCGCCTGGCTGCCGCCGCTTTGCACAAAGCGGGCGCAGGCGGTCTCCAGGTCTGGATAGAGGCCGGTGCCCACCCCGGCCAGGATGGCCGCGCCGAAGGCCGGACCCTGGTCCTGCCGGAGGGTGCTGACCGGGCAGCCATAGAGGTCGGCCAGCATCTGCCGCCAGAGCGGGCTGCGGGCGCCGCCGCCGGTCATCATCATGCTGTCGATGGGCACCGCCATCTGGCGGAAGACGTCCACGCAGGCCGCCTGGGAGTAGGCCACACCCTCCATGACGGCGCGGATCAGGTGGGCGCGCTCATGCACGGCCGAAAGGCCAAAGAAGACGCCCCGGCAGTTGGGGTCCGGATGGGGCGAGCGCTCGCCCATCAGGAAGGGCAGGAAAAGCAGGCGCCCGGCGCCGGGCGGCAGGGCCTCGGCCAGCCGGGTCATCACCACATAGGGGTCGGCGCCCTCCGCGGCGGCCTGCGCCACCTCCGGCTGGCAGACGGTATCCCGCAGCCAGCGCAGCGAGAGCCCGGCCGCCTGGGTGCAGCTCATCACCGTCCACTTGCCCGGCACCGAGGCGCACAGCGTGTGCACCCGGCCCTCCGGGTCGATGGTGACGCGGTCGACCACCGAGTAGACCACGCCGGAGGTGCCCAGCGTCGTGAAGGCCTGGCCCTGCTTGACCACGCCGGTGCCGATGGCGGCGGCCGCGTTGTCGGCGGCGCCGGCGACCACCGGGGTCCCGGCCCTGAGCCCGGTCGCCCGGGCCCCTTCCTCGCTGACGCGGGCGGAGACCTCCTGCGACTCAGTCAGGGGGGGCAGCAGCGCGGTATTAAGCTCCAGCGCCTTCATGAGCTCCTTCGACCAGCCGCGCCGGGGCACATCCATCATCTGGGTGCCGGCGCCGTCGGAGACCTCGCTCAAGTACTCGCCGGTCAGGCGGTAGCGGATATAGTCCTTGGGCAGCAGCACCTGGGCGCAGCGGGCGTAGCTCTCCGGCTCCTCCTGCTTGACCCAGAGCAGCTTGGCCGCGGTGAAGCCGGTCATGGGCGGGTTGGCGGTGATGTCGATGCAGGCTTTGCGGCCCAGGCGCTCGGTCATCCAGGAGGTCTGCTTCTCCGTGCGCTGGTCACACCAGATGATGGCCGGGCGGATGACCTGGCCGGCACCGTCCAGCAGCACCAGGCCGTGCATCTGGCCGGAGAGGCCGATGCCCGCGATCTGCCCGGCGTCGACGCCGGATTGCCTCAGCACGCTTTGCAGGCCGCTGACCGCCGCCTCCCACCAGTCCTCCGGCCGCTGCTCCGCCCAGCCGTTGTGGGGCTGGTACATGGGGTACTCCACATTGGCCGAGGCCAGCTCGCGCAGCGCCTCATCAAAGAGCACCGTCTTGGTGCCGGTCGTCCCCAGATCGATACCGATCAGATAGGCCATGGCTGTCTCCTTTGCTTAGACCGAACGGATGAAGCCGTCCAGGTAGTTGAGCGCCGCGCCAACCGCGGCGGCCTCATAGTGCCAGGCGCAGGGCAGCAGGTAGCTGCCGTCAGGCTCAAAGGTGTTGCGCCGGGCCAGGCGGCCACGCAGCTGGTCCAGGTAGGGGTTGAGGTGGCTGCCCACATAGCCGCCGCAGATGACGGGGCAGTCGTAGACCATCCGCAGCGAATTGATCACCAGCACCAGGTCCTCGCTGTAGCGCTCGAAGGCGGCCTGGCACTGGGGGTCGCCCGCTGCCAGATCCTGGAAGAAGGCGGCCAGGTCGCCCTGGCGCAGGTCGCTGAGCAGCTTGGCGCTGAGGTAGACATCGGCGCAGCCCCGCTGCCCGCAGTAGCAGGTCTCGCCCCCCGGGTGGAGGGTGACGTGGCCAAACTCGCTGGCCCGCTGGTTGCTGCCGGGGTAGATGCTGCCCCGGTCGAGGAAGGCGCCGCCCACGCTGTTGCTGAGCGACAGGTAGCAGATCGTCTGCTCCTGGTTGTCCCGCCGGATGTCCGGGTTGTACCAGGCCTCGGCGAAGCCGCCGGCCGTCGCGTCATTGACGAAGCGGCAGGGAAAGGGCAGGCAGGCCTCAAAATCGCTCAGGCGGCCGTCGGTGAACTGCAGCAGCGAGGCGTAGGTCAGCCGCCGGGCGTCCGGCGACACGATGGCCGGTACCGAGAGCGCCAGGCCCAACACCTTGTCCTGCGGGATGCTGTGTTCCTGAAGCAGGCTCAGTACCTGGCGGGCCACGTGGCCGCAGTAGGCGGCCGTCGGCTCAAAGACCAGGCGCTCGCGCTTCAGGTAGCGGATGCCACCCTTCAGGTCCAGGATGGCGGTCGCGATATGGTTGGCGGTGATGTCCAGGCCCAGGGCAAAGCGGGCCTCCGGGTCCACGCTGTACTCCATCGCCTTGCGCCCGCCGGTGGCCTGCTGGCCCTCCTGGACGCTCAGCAGGCCCTGGCGGCTGAGCTCCGTCAGGTTCTGGTCGATGGTGGGCAGGCTCAGGCCCAGCAGGCTGCGCAGCTGGGACTTGCTCTGCCCGCCCTGCTCGTAGAGCGTATGGAAGATGAGGCTGCGGTTGGCGACCCGCACCGAGCTGGTCAGGGTACGCTTGCGGTTCATGCTGGTCTTTCTGCTGCGGGAGCGTTCGAGGAAGGCCGGCGGATCAAGTGCCGGCTGCTTACTCTACACGATTATCGGCGCGCGTGCCAGCCCTGCCGCCGCTAAGGCCTTCTGTCTGCTCAGCGGCGCGGCAGGGCCCGGGGGGGCGGCCTTAGTCGTCAAAGACGATGACGCTCTTGACGGTGTCGCGGATGTTCTCCACCACCGCCTTGTAGGCGGCCGGCGTCTCCTCGAAGCGGTAGCGGTTGGAGACGATGCCCTTGACATCGATCATGCCGCTGGCGATGGCCTGGATGGTGGTGGGGAAGAGGTTGGCGTAGCGGAAGATGGAGGTGAGGACCAGCTCCTTGGTGCTCAGCGGCCCCAGCGGCACGCCGCTCAGGTCCTCGGCGGCCATGCCCACGACCACGATGGTCCGCCCGGCGCGCGCGGCACGGACGGCGCCCGCGATGGTGCTGGGATGCCCCACGCAGTCGAGCACCGCGTCGGCGCCCCGGCCCTCGGTCAGCTTCATCACCTCGGCCACCGGGTCGCTGTCCTTGGAGTTCAGCGCGATGAAACCGTAGTGTTTGGCGACCTCCAGGCGCTTCTCGATCAGGTCGACCACCACGACGCGGGCCGCGCCCATGGCCTTGGCCGCCAGGGCCGATACCAGGCCGATGCAACCGGCGCCGTAGACCAGCACCGTGTCGCCCAGGCCCACGTGGCCGGTCTTGGCGGCGTTGATGCCGATGGCCAGCGGCTCCACCAAGGCGCCTTCCTCCAGGCTCATGCTGTCGGGCAGCTTGAAGGTCCAGCGGGCGGGGTAGGCCAGGTAGTTCATCAGGCAGCCGCCGTAGGGCGGCGTCGCCAGGAAGACCACATCGGGGCAGAGGTTGTAGCGGCCCGACAGGCAGAAGCCGCACTGGCCGCAGGGCACGCCGGGCTCGATGCAGACACGGTCACCGGGCTTCAAATGGGTGACCTCCGCGCCCACCTGGGTGACCACGCCACTGGCCTCATAGCCCAGGATAAAGGGGAACTCCACCACGAAGTCCGCGATGCGCCCGTGCTGGTAGTAGTGCACGTCCGAGCCGCAGATGCCCACCGCGGACAGCTTGATGAGGACCTCATCCGCCTTGGGGCTGGGCAGGGGGATCTCCCGCATCTCGATATGATTCAGCGCGGTCAGGACCGCGGCCTTGTTTTTCATTTTATCTCCTCAGAGGGCGGCCCGCCGGCCGATCGCCAGCGGGCCGCCGGTCGATGGTGCTTTTTCAGTGACATCGAAGGGGTATCCGCTGGCCCCCTGCCCTGCCGCGCGGGGTAAGCGGCGGCCGGGCAGGCGGGCCAGGGCAAAGCTTGGGGTCGGATCTAGGTGGGGTTTAGTTCAGGGCGCCGGCCTTCTTGTGGATCTCGATCAGCTCGGCGACGTTCTCCTTGGTGTAGAGGGGGTTGCCCACGTCGGTGTCGACCTGCTTTTCCTCGCCGGTCAGCAGCTTGTGGGAGGTGGAGAGCAGCAGCTCCGCCAGCTCATAGGCGTTCTGCAGGCAGGTGGCGGTCATGCGGCCTTCCTCGATCAGCAGGGCGGCCTCCGCGGTGCCATCCACGCCAAAGGACAGGGTGTCGGCATAGGCGGCGTTGCCCTTGATGACTTCCAGCGCGCCCGCGCACATGTTGTCGTTCATGGCGGCGATCAGGCCGATGGTGTCGTTGGCGGTGACCCAGTCTTCCATCTTGGCCATGGCCTCGTCCTTGTTCCAGTTGGCGTAGTCATCGCCCACGATGGTGACGTCGGGCCGCTTCTCGAAGAACTCCTTCTGCCAGGCGACCAGCCGCTCGTCAGCGTGGAAGTTGCCGGCCGGGCCGCGCAGGATGACCGCCTTGGCGCCCTGGGGCACGTGCTCCAGCGCGTAGCGGGCGTTCACAGCGGCCTGCTCATAGGGGTTGGCGTCCACAGAGGAGGCGCCCT
>CAYFSN010000106.1:0-5640 GCA_964345845.1 uncultured Christensenella sp. | reverse complement strand
AGCGCCACTTCGGGCAGGTCTAACCCCTCTCTGAGCAGGTTAATCCCCACCAGGACGTCATAGAGCCCCAGCCGCAAATCGCGTATTAACACCATGCGGTCCATGGTTTTGATGTCGCTGTGCAGGTAGCGCACCCGCACGCCGTGCTCGCGCAAAAAGTCGGTCAGCCGTTCGGCCATCTGCTTGGTCAGCGTGGTCACCAGCACCCGGAAGCCTTGTTCGGTCACCTTGTTGATTTCGCCCAGCAGGTCGTCCACCTGGCCGGTGGCCGGACGCAGGAGGCTGTCCGGGGGCAGCCGGCAGGTGGGGCGGAGAATCTGTTCCACCACCTGGTGGGCGTGCTCCGCCTCATAGGGCCCGGGCGTGGCCGAAACGAACACCGCCTGGGGGATGCGCTGTTCAAACTCGGCAAACATCAGCGGCCGGTTGTCAAAGGCGCTGGGCAGGCGGAAGCCAAACTCCACCAGGCTTTCCTTGCGGGCGCGGTCGCCCGCGTACATGCCGCGGATTTGGGGAATGGTGACGTGGCTTTCGTCGATGAAGCACAGAAAGTCCTTGGGAAAGTAGTCAAGCAGCGAGTAGGGCGGGTCCCCGGGCTGGCGGCCGTCAAAGTAGCGGCTGTAGTTTTCAATACCAGTGCAAAAGCCGATTTCCCGCAGCATCTCGATGTCATAGCGGGTGCGCTGGGCAATGCGCTGGGCTTCCAGCAGCAGGTCCTTTTCCTCGAAGTAGCGGATGCGCTCCTGCAAGTCCCGCTCGATGTGGTTGATTTGCTCTTCGCGGCCCTCCACGCCGGTCACGTAGTGGGTGGCGGGGAACAGGCCGTAGTGGTTCACCGACCGGATGACCCGCCCGGTGGTCAGCTCAAACTCGCTGACTCGTTCCACCTCGTCGCCGAAAAACTCCACCCGTACGCCGTCTTCCTTGTGTCCGGCGGGAATGATTTCCACCACGTCGCCCCGCACCCGGAACATGCCGCGGCCAAAGCCGATGTCATTGCGCTCGTACTGTATGCCCACCAGGTGCAGCGCCAATTGCTCCGGCGCCATGCGCATGCCTGGCCGAAGGGAGACCATCTGCCCTTCGTACTCGCTGGGGTCACCCATGGAGTAGATGCAGCTGACCGACGCCACGATGATGACATCCCGCCGCTCCCGCAGCGCGGCCGTGGCCGAGTGGCGCATCCGGTCGATTTCATCGTTGATGGAGGCGTCTTTTTCAATATAGGTATCGCTGGAGGCAATGTAGGCCTCCGGCTGGTAATAGTCGTAATAACTGACAAAGTACTCCACCGCGCTGTCCGGAAAGAACGCGCGGAACTCGCTGCACAGCTGCGCCGCCAGCGTTTTGTTGTGGGCGATGACCAAGGTGGGCTTTTGCACCCGCTCGATGACCTTGGCCATGGTAAAGGTCTTACCTGAGCCCGTTACGCCAAGCAAGGTCTGCGCCGGCATACCGGCCTGTACACCTTTGGCAAGCGCCTCGATGGCTTCTGGCTGGTCGCCCTTGGCTTCAAAGGGGGATACCAGTTTGAACTGCCCCATGCATGCTCCTTTCAGGGGAATAAATGTTCCCGCATTTCAGTATAGCAAAGCATGCCTGCCGGCACAAGGGAACCGCGCCCGGCAATGGGATGGCAGGGCTCCGGATTTGCCGCGATTGTTACCTAATCTTTACGGAAAGATTGCAAAATAGGCCCCGGCTGTCTATAATAAAGCCGCGCGGCCGCGCATGGCCGCCACAGGAAGGAACGCTATGACGCAAGATCCCCGTCAGTTGATATACGCTTTGCGAGAGAACGTCCGCCAGGTCATCGTCGGCAAGGATGAGGCGATTGAGCTTGCCCTCATCGCCCTGTTGTGCAAAGGCCATGTGCTCATTGAGGACGTGCCCGGCGTGGGCAAAACCACCCTGGCCAGCGCCCTGGCAAAGTCGCTGAACTGCTCGTTTAAGCGCGTGCAGTTTACGCCGGACGTGATGCCCTCTGACATCACCGGCTTTACCATGGTGAACATGAACACCGGCGAGATGGAATACAAGCCCGGCGCTGTGAACACGCAGATACTGCTGGCCGATGAAATCAACCGCACCTCGCCCAAGCCCCAGTCCAGCCTGCTGGAAGTGATGGAAGAAGGCCAGGTCACGGTGGATGGCGTCACACGCGCGCTACCGCGGCCGTTCATGGTGCTGGCCACGCAAAACCCCATCGACTTTGTGGGCACCTACCCGCTGCCGGAAGCGCAGATGGACCGCTTTTTCCTGCGCATCGCCATTGGCTATCCCTCCATTGAGGAGGAGATGGACGTGCTGGAGCGCTACGCCGGGCAGGAAAGCCCCATGCGCACGCTGAGCCCGGTGTGCGGCGCGGCGGAGATCATCGCCATGCAGGAAATGGTGGGCGCCATCTACTCCAGCCGCGAGGTGCGCAGCTATGTGGCCACCATCGCCGCCCATACCCGCCAGGACCAGGCGCTGCAGTTGGGGGTCAGCCCCCGCGGGGCCATAGCACTCGTGCGCGCGGCTCAGGCTTGCGCGCTGCTGAGCGGGCGGGACTATATTCTGCCCGATGACGTCAAGCATATGGCGCTGCCGGTGCTGAGCCACCGCCTGATATTGACCCCGGAAGCTCGCATGAAGGGCTACTCGTCTGATACCATCCTGCGTCAGCTGCTTGATACCCTGGCGGTGCCCGGCGCGCGCGCATGACCGCCCGGCTGTTCGTCGCCTGCTGCGTGCTGCTGGTCACATCCGTCAGCGCGCTGTCTTTGGGTGGGCGCGTATTTTACCTGGTCAGTTGGGCGCTGGGCCTGATGATTGCATATGGGCTTGGCAGCGTGCTGCTTGCCCGTCAGCTGATTCGCGTGCGCCAGGCCGCCGCCGACAGCAAGGTGGAGCGCGGCAGCCCCAGCACACTTCACATTGATATTCACAACCGCTGCATACTGCCCATCGCCCCCCTGAAGGTACAGCTGACGCTGCCCCAGGGGGATGCGGACATGCCCCTTGATGTGGGGCCGCTAAAGCAGCGCAGCTATGCACTGCCGCTGATGCTGCCCCATGTGGGGGTGGTCAGCGCCGGGGCGCGCGCCGTGCGGGTGCAGGACCTGTTTCGGTTTTTCCGCTTCAAACTGGCCCGTCAGCCCAAACTGGCGCAGCTCACCGTGCTGCCCCGCAGCTTTGATGTGGAGAAACTGCAGTTTTTAATGGAAGATGACGGCAAGGCGCTGCCCAACCGGGTGTCGGAAGACCTAACCTCGCCGGAGGATACACGCAACTACCGCCCAGGCGACCCGCTCAAGCGCATCCATTGGAAGCTGTCCAGCCGCAAGCGCGAGTTGGTGGTGCGCCGTTTCGAGATGCCGGCACCGCCGGACACCCTCATTTTGATGGACTGCTCCGACCCCATGGGCGGCGAAGCCACGCTCGACGGCTTGCCCAGGTTAAAGGACACGCTGTGTGAAACCGCTTTGTCGGTGGCGCGTATGCAAATTGAGGGCAGCCAGCCTGTGCGCGTGCCGCTGTACGGCGCCCGCGCGGGCGAGTTTAAGGCGGACCGCGCCGGCACCCTGCCAATGCTGCAGGAGGAAGTGGCGTACCAGATTTTCCGCGGCGGCGAGCCCTTTCACCAGGTGCTGAACGTGGAACTGCGCCGCATGCGCCGCACCGGCGCCACCATTGTCATCACCACCCGGCTGGATGCCCAGGTTGTGGAGGGGGTTAAGCACATCCGCCGCTCCGGGCCCAGTGTGCGGTTTTACCTGGTGACCTTTACGCCGGATGAGCCGGCCTATGTTCCCTATGTGCATCAGTTGCAGCGGCATCTGGTGGAGGTATGCTATGTTACGCCTGCCTGAGCGCGTGCGCGGCACCCTGCTGGAAGTTGGCATGCTGTGCCTGACGGCGTGGGCCATGCTCAAGCCCATGCTGCGCATCTACATGTTAAGCCAGGAGGCCGGCTGGGCGCTGTTGCTGCTTATACCCATGGCCGCCTTGGTGGCGGTGCTGCACCGGCTGCCCGGCCGGCTGCGCGCGGCAGGTTGGTTGCTTGGGCTGGGCGGGCTGGTGCTGTGGGGCATGACCGGGCCGCTGAAGGACGCGGTGACGGCCATCGCCCAGGGGCTGGTGGGCGGCACGGGGGCGCATATGTCTGCTGTGATGCTGTACGCCGATGTGCTGCTGCCGCTGATGGCGCTTGGCTGTGTGCTGTACGCGCGGCTGTTGGTGCAGGGCGAGCCGGGCTTTTCGGCGCCGCTGCTGCTGAGCACCGTGCTGATGATGTGGTTTTCCGGCGCCCGCCACGGTATCGCGGACTTTGTGCCCGCGGTGGTGGCGGTGCCGCTGCTGTTTGTATATGCCGCACCGCCGGAGGAGTCGCTGGCGCCGCCCCGGCAGCGGCGCAGGCCACGGGGCTTTATGCGTGCGTTGCCGGTGGTGCTGGTCATCACGCTGCTGTCCATCGCCCTGACCCCCGCCCAGCGCGCCACCAACCCCGCCATGGAGCAGCAGGCCGACCGCCTGCGCCAACTGCTGAACGACCACTTTTTCTTTACCGATTCACGGCAGAGTTTCTCCATCTCCACCCTGGGCTATCAGCCCATGGGCGACAGCGGCCTGGGCGGCAAGCCCCAGGTGTCAAACGCCATGGTGATGGAGGTGGACACCACCGGCAAAGTGTACCTGCGGGGCACAGTGCTGGACTTGTACAACGGCCGCATGTGGTATGACACCGTGTCCCGCGAGCGCTACGGCTACGCCGCCATGCGCTGGCAGCAAATGCGCGACACATTGCTTGACGCAGCACTGCCAGCGCCCGATATGCGGGCGGACACAAAGCAGGCGGACATCCGCGTGCTGCAGAAGATGCCCTCCACGCTGTTTGTGCCCCAGCGCTTAAGGGGGCTGGAGATGGGGGAGGGCATGGTGCCCTACTTAAACGCATCCAGCGAAATGTTCATCACCCGCGGGTTGCTGGAGGGCGACGCCTACACCGTATCCTATGAAGACTATATCGCCGGCCAGCAGGGCAGCGACCGCCTGGCGGGCCTCCTTCAGGGCGCGCCTGATGCGCGGGCGGATGTATTGCCCGGCGTATACCGGCAGACGCCCGCCCACCTGCAGCCCACCGGCGTGGTGGCGGGGCTGACCCGTTCCGTGGTGGGCGATGAGCAGGACCCCTACACCAAGGCGTCGCTCATTCGCCAGCATCTGCGGGACAACTACACCTACACCCTGGACGTGACAGACGCACCCCAGGACATGGACTTTGTGGCGCACTTCCTGTTTGACACCAAGCAGGGCTACTGCACCTACTTTGCCAGCGCCATGGTGGTCATGAGCCGCATGGCCGGGCTGAATGCCCGCTATGTGGAGGGCTTTGTGGTGTCCCCGCCGGAGGGGGGCGGCACCGCCATTGTGACCGGCCAGCAGGCACACGCTTGGGCGGAGGTATACATTCCCGCCATGGGGTGGGTTACCTTTGACGCCACCGGCACCACCGGCAACCTGCCGCCGCCCCCGCCGGAACCGCCCGAGCAGGAGCCTGAGCCGGACCCCGCTCCGGAAGAGCCCCAGGAGCAGCCCACGCCGGAGCCTGAACAACAGGAGCCTGACCCCACCGAGGAACCCCAACCCTCTCAGCCG
>CAYFSN010000105.1:0-5682 GCA_964345845.1 uncultured Christensenella sp. | reverse complement strand
ATCCGCACCCGTGTGGACCGTCTGAACGAAATTGACAAAATGGAAGAAAGCGGCCAGTTTGACGTACTGCCCAAGAAAGAAGTCATTAAGTTGCAGCATGAGCGCGAAAAGCTCCAGGCCAACCTGGGCGGCATCCGCGGCATGAAAGCCCTGCCGGGCGCCATCTTCGTGGTGGACCCCAAGAAGGAGCAGATTGCCATCGCCGAAGCGCGCACGCTGGGCATTCCGATTGTGGCCATCGTTGACACCAACTGCGATCCCGACGAGATCGATTACGTCATCCCCGGCAACGACGACGCCATCCGCGCCGTGAAACTGATCGCCGGCAAGCTGGCCGACGCCGTGCTGGAAGGCCGTCAGGGTGTGCAGGCTGATATGCCCGAAGACGAAGCGGGCGAAGAGCAGGCCCAGGCCTAAGCAACCAGGAATCTAAGGAGGATAAAGCAATGGAAGTAACAACCGCGATGGTCAAGGAGCTGCGCGAGCGCACCCAGGCCGGCATGATGGACTGCAAAAAAGCCCTGGTGGAAACCAACGGCGATATCGATAAGGCGATTGAATACCTGCGTGAGAAGGGCCTGAGCCAGGCCGCCAAGAAGAGCGGCCGCATCGCCTCTGAAGGCATGGTGGACAGCTACATTCACATGGGCGGCAAAATTGGCGTGCTCGTGGAAGTAAACTGCGAAACCGACTTCGTCGCCAAGACCGACACCTTCAAGGATCTGGTGCATGATGTGGCGCTGCAGATTGCTGCCAGCAACCCCCAGTATGTCACCAAGGACGAAGTGCCCCAGGAGAACCTGGAAAAAGAGCGCGAGATTCTGCGCGCCCAGGCGCTGAACGAGGGCAAGCCGGAGAAAATCGTCGAGCGCATGGTGGAAGGCCGCATCGAAAAGTACTACAAGGAAGTCTGCCTGATGGAGCAGCCTTTTGTAAAGAACCCCGACATCACTGTCGCCACGCTGGTGAACGAAGCCACCCTGGCCAGCGGCGAGAAGATTTCCGTGCGCCGCTTTGTGCGCTATGAGCTGGGCGAAGGCATCGAGAAAAAGGTGTCCGACCTGGCCGGCGAAATCGCCGCCATGACCGGTCAGCAGGGCTGACCTGCGGGGAGCAGTAACGAGATACAATCAAGAGGCGCCGCGTTTTGCTGGCGCCTCTTTGCTTGGAGGGTGCAATGAAACAGGAATACGGACGTATACTGCTGAAGCTGTCGGGCGAAGCGCTGGGGGACAATGGCTGGCTGTTTGACCACGAGAAAATTCTGGAGGTGGCCGGCATCCTCAAAGAAATCCGCGATGGCGGCACCCAGGTGGGTGTGGTCATTGGCGCGGGCAACCTGTGGCGCGGCCGCCACGGCGCGTCGTCCGGCATGGATGCCGTGCGCGCGGACATGATGGGCATGCTGGGCACGGTGATGAACTGCGTGATGATGCAGGACGCCTTGGCGCAGCATGGCTGCCCGTCCAAGGTGTTTTCCGCCCTGCATATGCCGGACGTATGCGACAAATACCGGCGCGACCTGGCCGACGAGGCGCTCAACCGCGATGGCGTCGCCTTCTTTGGCGGCGGCCTGGGCAACCCCTTTTTCACCACGGACACCGCCGTGGTGCTGCGCGCGGTGGAACTGAAGGCGGACGCGCTGCTGCTGGCCAAGAACATCGATGGCGTCTATACCGCTGACCCGCGCGTGGACAGCGCCGCCCAACTCATCGAGGACATCACCTACCAGGCGGCCTACCAACAGGGCCTGAAGGTGATGGACCTGGCCGCCTTCACCATCTGCGCGGACCAGAAGCTGCCCCTGGTGCGGGTGTTTGGACTGGATAGCCCCCGCAACATTTTGCGGGTCATCGCCGGCGAAAAACTGGGCACGACCCTGCACCCCTGAGGAACCGACATGAAGCAACTGCGCCGCCTGATATGGTACATCGCCACCCGCCTGCTGGCTCTGGTCTGCGTGCTGGGGCTGATGACCGTGGCCTTCTACTTTTCCATGAACGCTGCCAACATCTACATCATTTTGAAGGACGGCATGGCCCAGCGCGCGCAAACCGTGATGATGGGGGAAACACCGGGGCAGCTGCAAAAGTACTTCGCGCCCAGCTACATTGAGCGCGACAATGTGCTCACCGCGGTACGCACCGGCAACAACCCCTACGACCGCTATAACATCGTGGGCTTTGACCACCGCCTCACCATGGAGTGGATGTGGACCTGGCCTTGGGATGACACCGCCCGCGCCACCATTGTGGAGCGCATTCCGGCCATTGACGGGCGCATACTGGGCAGTTACCGCCAGATAACGCCGGAAGAACAGTGGCCCGTGCCCCGCTGGGAAAGCGCCCGTTACAACGTGGTGCTGACCCGCGAACAGGGTCAATGGCACATCAAAAGCATGACTTACGCCGGGGCGATTGACCCGGGCGGACCATAACACATGAGCAATGAACTAAAACAGCCGGGCAGCCAAGGCGCCCGGCCGTCCCTTTCACTGGCGCCGCTGGCGGGCATATCGGACTGGCCTTTTCGGCTGCTGTGCGCAGAACGAGGGGCGGACAGCTGTGTCACCGAGATGATCAGCGCCCAGGGCTACCTGACGGCGCCTGAAACCGCGCGCGCCTACCAGCATATGCTGCGCACACACCCCCAGGAAGGGCGGGTGGTGGCGCAGCTGTTTGGACACAAGCCTGCGTACATCAAAAAGGCAGCCGAAAAGCTGAGCGACCTGGGCATCTTCGCGGGCATCGACCTGAACATGGGCTGCCCCGCGCCCAAGGTTTGCAGCAGCGGGTCTGGCAGCGCCTTGATGAAAGACCTGCCGCTGGCCGCCCGGGTCATCCGCGCGGCGCGGGAGGGGACAACGCTGCCGCTGTCTGTGAAGATGCGGCTGGGCTGGGACCCGGACACCATCAACGCCGTGCCCTTTGCCCGCATGGCACAGCAGGAAGGCGCGGAACTGCTGACCGTGCATGGCCGCACCCGCAGCCAGCAGTACGCCGGCAAGGCGGACTGGCAGGCCATTGCGGAAGTAAAGCGTGCGGTGGATATCCCCGTCATCGCCAACGGCGATGTGTTCACCAAGGATGACGCAACGCGCATCCTGGAAGTTACCCAGGCGGACGGCATTGCCATCGGCCGCGGGGCGCTGGGCAACCCCTGGCTGTTTGCCCAGATTAAGCACGACGCGCCCCCGCCCTCGCCTGAACAGGTGCTGGACACCGCCCTGCGCCACGCCCGCATGATGGCGGACTGGAAGGGCGAGGAGCACGCCGTGGTGGAAATGCGCAAACATTTTGCGTGGTATTTGAAGGGCATGCACGGCGCCGCCCGGGTGCGGGTTAAGCTGAACACCCTCACCACACTCAGCTGTGTGGAGGAAGAACTGGCCCGGTTCATTGCCGGGCTCTCAGCCGGGTAGGTTGAGCGGCATACATAGCCGCCCTGCCTTATGCGCATTGACAAAGCACGGCCGCTGCCGTACTATTTGTACGCACAGGGACACATCGTTCGCCCCAATGTGTAAAGCCATTATAAAGGAGCCTATTATGGAATATACCATCCATGTGGCGGGCCTGACCAGGCATCTGCCCATCTGCCCCATCAATGAGAAAATGTCCATCGCGGCATTTGTCATCTTCGGTGATGTGGAGTTGACCGTTAACTGTGCCCGGGAACTGCTGAAAATCGCGCCGGAGCACGACATCCTCATCACGGCGGAGTCGAAGGGCATTCCCCTGGTGTATGAAATGGCGCGTCAGCACGGTGAAAACCGCTACCTGGTGGCCCGCAAGGCACCCAAGCTGTACATGCGCAATGTGTTCTCCACCGAGGTTACCAGCATTACCACTGTGAACCGGCAGATGCTGTTCATTGACCAAAACGACGCGGACTATATGCGCGGCAAGCGCGTGCTGATTGTGGATGACGTCATCTCCACCGGCGAATCGCTGAAGGCCGTTGAAAAGCTGGTGCGCGAAGCCGGCGGCACCGTTATCGGCAAGATGGCCATTCTGGCAGAAGGCGGCGCGAAGCGGCGGGATGACATTCTGTTCCTGGAAGAGCTGCCGCTGTTTAACCCCGACGGCACGCCCATCAAATAAGGAGGCCGCATGACGGACCGTGTGCTCATACTAGACTTTGGCGGCCAGTACACCCAGCTGATTGCCCGGCGTGTGCGCCAGCTAAAGGTGTTAAGCGAAGTGCTGCCCTACACCGCCACCGCGCAGCAGATAAGGGATTTGGCGCCCAAGGGCATCATCCTGTCCGGCGGGCCCAGCAGCGTGCTGGACGCGGACGCCCCAAAGGTGGACCCTGCCATATTCGAGCTGGGCATCCCGGTGCTGGGTATCTGCTACGGCATGCAGCTGATGGCGGTCACCCTGGGCGGCCGCGTGGCCGCCGCGCCCAAGCGGGAGTACGGCCTGCGCACCGTGCGGCCGGACGCCGGGCACACCATGTTTAAGGACCAGCCCGGGCAGTTGAACGCCTGGATGAGCCACACCTACCAGGTGGAGCAGCTGCCGCCCGGCTTTACTACCGTCGCCTCCACGGACACCTGCCCCATCGCCGCCATGGCGGATGACAGCCGCCGGCTGGTGGGCATGCAGTTTCACCCGGAGGTGACCCACACTGAACACGGGCTGGACATCCTCAGCGCGTTTTTGTACGGGCTGTGCGGCTGCAAGGGCGACTGGCAGATGAAGGACTTTGCCGACCAGGCCATCCAGGATATCCGCGAGGCCGTGGGGGATGGCAAGGTGCTGTTGGCCCTGTCCGGCGGTGTGGACAGCGCGGTGGTCGCGGCGCTGCTGTACCGCGCCATCGGTGACCGGTTACACTGCGTGTTTGTCGACCATGGCTTCATGCGCAAAGATGAGCCGCAGATGGTGAAGGAGGTCTTCACCAAGCACTTCCCCGTCACACTGGTGGCGGTGGACGCGGCCCAGCGCTTTATGGACAAACTGAAGGGCGTATCTGACCCTGAAACCAAGCGCAAAATTATCGGCGCGGAGTTCGTGGCCGTCTTCCGCGATGAAGCGGCGAAACTGGGCAAGCTGGACCACTTCGCCCAGGGCACCATCTACCCGGACGTCATCGAGTCCGGCGCGGCGCCCGGCTCCACTGTGATTAAGAGCCACCATAACGTGGGCGGCCTGCCGAAGGAATTGGGCTTCACCAGCCTGATTGAGCCGCTGCGCATGCTGTTTAAGGACGAAGTACGCCAGCTGGGCCTGGTACTGGGCCTGCCGGCTGAGATGGTGCAGCGCCAGCCATTCCCGGGCCCGGGGCTTGCCATTCGCGTCATCGGCGACCTGACGCCTGAAAAGGTACAGTTGGTGCGCGAAAGCGACGCCATCCTGCGCGAGGAAATCGCGAACGCCGGCATCGCCCAGAACATCAGCCAGTACTTCACGGTGCTGTCCGGCATCCGCTCCGTAGGCGTCATGGGGGACGAGCGTAGCTACGACTATGCCGTGGCCATCCGCGCTGTCACCACCGATGACTTCATGACGGCGGACTGGGCGCGCATTCCCTACGACACCCTGGCGCTGGTCAGCCGCCGCATCGTCAACGAAGTGCGCGGCATCAACCGTGTGCTGTTTGACGTAACCACCAAGCCCCCGGCGAGTATTGAGTGGGAATAACTGACAAAACCCGCAAAGCCTTGAAAACACTGGG
>CAYFSN010000104.1:0-5846 GCA_964345845.1 uncultured Christensenella sp. | reverse complement strand
CGACAGGTGGGGAAAGATATTGAAGTGCTGAAACACCATGCCCATGCGCTGGCGGTGCGCATCCACATCCACCCCTTTTTCGGTGAGGTCCACCCCCTGAAACAGCACCTGCCCGCTGGTGGGTTTTTCCAGTAGGTTCAGGCACCGCAGGTAGGTGCTCTTGCCCGAGCCTGAAGGCCCAATGATGGAGATGACCTCGCCTTGTTCAATGGTCTCGCTGATGCCGCACAGCACCACCAGGTCACCGAATTTCTTCACCAAGTTTCTTGTTTCAATCACCGGTTTTCAAGCTCCTTTCCAGCAGGGCGATGCCCTTGGACAATGAAAATGTCAGGATAAAGTAGATGATACCCACCACAATCAGCGGCTCAATAACCAGGAACATGTTGCCCCTGACCACATTGTACTGGGTCATGAGGTCGCCCACAAAGAAGGTGGACGCCAGGGAGGTCTCCTTGATTACGGCGACAAACTCGTTGCACAGCGCGGGCAAAATGTTGCGCACCGCCTGGGGCAGCACCACACGCAGCATGGTCTGCCGCGGGTTTAAGCCCAGTGTGCGGGCGGCCTCCGCCTGGCCCGGGTCCACCGCCTGGATGCCGGCGCGCACGATTTCCGCCACATAGGCTGCGGAGTTGAACACCAGCGCGATGGTGATGCTGGCAAACTTGCTAAGCTCCAGCATGGGCAGCATCTGGGGCAGCATAAAGTAAAAGAAGTACAGCTGCAGCAGCAGCGGCGTGCCGCGCACCACCTCCACATAGGCGGTGGCCAGGGCACGCACGGGCTTAAAGCGGCTGCGGCGCACCAGCGCCAGCAGCGAACCCAGCAGGGTGCCGCCAAGCACGGTCAGCAGGCTGAGCAGCAGGGTGTAGCCTACCCCTTGGGCGAACAGCCCGCCATAGCGGGTGATGACCTTTTCCAGGTTTGGTATCAGGTTGGTGAACATGCGGTGTCCTCCTCGCAGCGCTTAACGGCGCTAACGATGTCTTGTGCGGTGATGGGGTAGGGCACGGTGCGCATATCGGGCTGTTTCAGCGCGCCCTCCAGGCAGGCCAGCAGCGCCGGGTCTGCAGCGTGTATGCCCATATCCCCCAGGCGGGGCGCGATGCCGATGGCATTTAGCAAGCCACGCAACTCGCTTGCGCGCTCCAGTTGTCCGTCCAGGGTCAACTGTACCAGGGCGCCCCACGCCACCACATCGCCGTGCAGCAGGCTGCCCATCTGGGGCAGGCTGTCCATGGCATAGTACAGCGAGTGCGCCAGCGCGCCGTTGAAGCGCTCGTCCACCAGGGCAGATACATAGCCCACGTTTACAATGCTGCAAAGTGCTGCGGCAGTAAGGTCAGGCCCCGGTTCCTGCCGGGCGGCCTCCTGCAGGGCGCCCTGTGCTGTGGCCATCAACGCCGGCCACAGCCCCTCGGCGATGGACAGCCCCAGCTGGTCCTGATGGCGCAGGGTTTGTCCGCGGGCGGAGAAGGGCACCTCCACGTGCTTTGCCAGGCTGTCGCCAATGCCGGCGCGCAGGTACTTGGCGGGCGACGCCGCGATGACCTGGGTATCAATGAAGCAATGCACCGGCGCGCTGTTGAGAAACAGGAAGCGGTCCAGGCTGCCGTCCGGGTTGTACATCACGCTAAGGGCGCTGACCGCCGCACAGGTCGCGGCGATGGTGGGCAGCGTGAACACCGGCAGGTTCAGCAGATGACCCACCGCCTTGGCGGTGTCCAGCGCGCGGCCGCCGCCCATGCCAAGGATGACGTCTGCCTCCCGCAGCTGCGCCATGCCGGCCAGCGCTTCGGCCGCTTCCATGGTGGTGTGCCCTTTGAAGGGCAGTGCGGCGGCCAGTTCCAGACCGGCTGCCGACAACGCGTCCTGCAGCCGGGGTAACGCGGCGGCCATGGCCCGGTGCCCGGCGATGAGGGCAGGTTTTTGGCCCCAAGCCTTCAAAATGGCGGGCAGCGCCTGGTAGGCGTCCTCTCCCGCTGTGTAAGGGGTCAGGCGGATGGTGTTGCTCATGCCAGCAACCCTTTCAGGCGGCGCAGCGCCTCCAGCAAGGTTTCCTCAGAGCGCGCGAAGTGCAGCCGGATGTAGTTGGCCCCCTCACCGCGGAAGAAACTGCTGCCGGGCACCGCGGCCACGCCCAGGTTTTCAATCATCCATTCGCACAGGGCATAGTCATCCATGCCTTCAAAGCGGGGCTGCTTGAGCACTTCATCAATATTCACCAGCACAAAGTAGGCGCCCTGGGGCTCGTAGAAGGTCAGCCCCAGTTTCCTAAGCCCGCCCAGGAACACATCCCGCTTGCGGGTGTACAGCTTCTGCAGGTCGCGGTAGTAGTCATCCCCCATGGTAAGCCCCGGGATAGCCGCCGCCTGCAGCGGTGCCGCGGCCCCCACAGTAAGAAAGTCGTGTACCTTGCGCGCGCCCTCCACCACATGGGCAGGGCCAATCAGATAGCCCAGCCGCCAGCCGGTGATGGAGTAGGTTTTGGACAGTGAACTGCACGTGATGGTGCGCTCCCGCATGCCGGGAAGCGACGCCATGTGGATGTGCTTGTGCGGCGCGAAGATGATGTGCTCATACACCTCATCGGTAATGACAAACACATCGTGCTTTATGGCCAGGCCGGCGATGTAGGTCATCTCGTCCATGGTGAACACTTTGCCCGACGGGTTGGAAGGGTTGCACAGCACCAGCGCCTTAGGCTTTTCCAGAAAGGCGGCCTCCAACTGCTCGGTATCGATGTGGAAGTCCGGCGGCACCAGCGGCACGTAAAGCGGAATCGCACCCGACAAAATGGCGTCGGCGGCGTAGTTCTCATAAAAAGGAGAGAACACCACCACCTTGTCCCCTGGGTTGCACACCGTCATCATGGCGCAAATCATGGCCTCGGTGCCGCCGCAGGTGACCACAATCTCCGTTTCCGGGTTCACCGGCATGCCGCTGAAATGCTCATGCTTTTTCGCCAGCGCCGAAAGAAAGTCCGGCGCGCCGTAGGTGACCGCGTACTGGTGCGGGCCATCCTGCGCGACGCGCTGCAGTTCATCCAGCAGCGCCTGGGGCGGTGGAAAATCAGGAAAACCCTGGGACAGGTTGATGGCGCCTTCCACGGCGTCTGACAACCTGGTCATCCGCCGGATGACCGAATCGGTAAAGGTTCCTACCCTGTTGCTTAAGCTTGGCATACGCCCTCCTGCATGATTAAACATCGGGAAACGAGGGTCAGTATACCACACTTTCTTAATTATTCAATAGTTTTATGGCGGGTTATTCAGTTTTTCGGTCGGTTTATTTCTTGCATATTTTTCAATATTCGGTATTGACATGCGGTTCGTTCGGTGCTAAAGTGCCCCCATTCCCAAACACGAAGGAGGTACCACCATGAAAAAGTCTAACAAGATGCTACTGAGCGGGCTCATCGCCCTGCTGCTGTGCCTGTCCGCCGCCACGGCGTTTGCCGCCCCCAAGGACCGCCTGGAGGCCATCAAGGAAGCCGGCAAACTGGTGGTCGCCACCTCGCCCGACTACGCGCCCTACGAGTTCCTGGATAAGGACGGCAACCCCATCGGCGCCGACATCTCCTTTGCCCAGTACATCGCCGACCAACTGGGGGTAGAGCTGGTCATCGACCCCATGGACTTTGATACCGTGCTGGCCGCGGTCGTCACCGGCAAAGCCGACCTGGCGCTGGCGGGCATGGTGCCCAAGGACGAGCGCAAGGAAACCATGGACTTTTCCGATGTGTACTATAATGACGGCTACCAGGGCATCATCATCCACAAGAAAAACGCCGACACCCTGAAACTGCTGACGGACTTTGACGGCAAAACCGTCGCCGCCCAAAACGGCACCCTGCAGCAGGAGCTGGTCACCGGTCAGCTGCCCGGCGTGAAGATGGAAACCATCGTCAAAATCCCCGACGGCATCATGATGGTGATGACCGGCAAGGTTGACGGCCTGGCCCTGGCGTCTGTGGTGGCCGAAGAATACCTGAACAACTATGAAGACTTGATGCTGTGCGAAACCCTGTTTGACTATACCTCCCTGGGCGTGGCCATCGCGGTACCCAAGCCCCCGGCTGACGCGCCCGACTACAACACCGCCTACATGGAGGCCCTCAACGCCATCGTGAAGGACGTGGTGGACAACGGCCACTACATGCAGTGGATGGCCGAAGCCAAAGACCTGGTGGCGGAAATGAACAAGTAAGAACGCCTGGGTTGCCTTTGACAACACCGGCAACCATGGTCACAAACGCAAACGGGGCTGCAGCTGCAGCCCCGTTTTTGTCTTCCTGACGCCGATGATTATGCCATTTCTGCACCATCAGGCGCTTCACTTTCACCTCTCTGGTACTCCTCCGTCACTTCCTTGGCATCCTCCATCCTCGGTAAACGTTCATACACCAGGAACTGCCTGAACATGTCTACGGCGGTAGCGCGGCTGACCGGATAAAAGCGGAAAATGCGTGTTTTGGCGTCATCCTCACCATCATCCGGATTCTCCTCGTCCTTCACGTCATAGCGAAACTCCACGCCTATTCCTTCGACCTCACCCTTGGCACGAACAAACACAGCCTCCCCAAGCGGCGGATCCACGCCGCAATAAATGCGTTCTCCTGGTTGCAGGTTTTCAAGCGCCCGCCGAATGGGCTCAAAACGAGCGGCAGTAAGCGGCGTTGTTACATCGATTTCGAATTCGTACCCTGTATAGCCGTAGTCCAGCACGCGCGCCGATAGCCAAAACACGCCCTGCAGGATGTTCCCTGGCTTCGGCTCTGTCTTGAACCTATCAACGGCCGCCACCACATCAAACACCAGCCCCAGGCAGTAGAGCACCAGGTGGTAAAAGGGCAACCCAGTCACGTCGTTTGTTACAACATGCACCTCTTTGATTTCCCCCGTCAGCAGCGCGTCAGATCCAGGGTCCTCCATGTCCGCATCAGGCATGGCAAGACCGGAAACAAAAGCGCTTTCCCACAGGTTGACTTCCCTTCGCTTTAGGTAGTCCTCCTTGTTGTAAAAGCAGTTTAGCTTCGCTGGAAACGCCGTCACCTGGCAAACCAAGTCCTCTTGCTCCACATGCGTTTGTTTGAATGCACTTAGGTTTGGGCTTTGAAATCGATTGTGCACAAGCCTGCTGTCCGATTTTATCCGCATACGGGCAAACGCAGTAAACGAACCGCGCACCATCTTGCCCGCTTCTTGGTAGCGAATGATGCGATCGGGCCTTAAGTACATGCCGTTCGCGCTCAGGTAATGCGGCTGCACATCGTGCATGATATCCAACTGCTTATCCCACTCCATCCACAGCTGAATACCGCTTGCCATTTGGTAACAACGCAAGCGGCCCGCATGGTAGCCGGCCGCAAGCCGGTAGCGCTCCTGTACCTGCTGTATGGCGGTCTCCATTTCCTCTATGTCTCTTGGAAAACCAAGGTTCTCCAGGAGTTGATGAAGCAGCGGCCCCCTTGGGCGATAATGCTCGGGGCAGCGGGCACACGACTGGCATCGAACTTTGCGCGACAGCGCCGTTTCAATGTCCATCAGGAAAGGGATGCCGTCGTTCACGAAGCGTCCACGATGAATGCCGGTGCTGATTTCGGAACAATCGTATTCCTCCACTTCGCCCTCATACACAGGGCAGTAAAAGGCGGTCTTGCTCATACGCCCTCCTCTTGGTTCAGTTTCGTGCCGCGTCTTGCATCTGGCGGGTCAAGCACCCACCAGCAGGTGCCCCACCGTATGCATCAAGCTTTGCATTTGATACTTCAGCAGGAAGCACGCGTTGCTGTATTCTGGCGCCATGTCCCGCAGCCTGTCCGCCAGGGGCATCACCCACTG
>CAYFSN010000103.1:0-5860 GCA_964345845.1 uncultured Christensenella sp. | reverse complement strand
TTTTCTTTCCAGTTTTCCAGGTGGATTTCCATGTCGATGGACTTGTTAATCAGCACAGCGCCCACACCGTACATGGCGCGGATGTCGATGATGCCGATGCCCCGTATCTCCATGAAGTGGCGCACGGTCTCCGGCGATTCGCCCATCAGGCTGGTGTCCGATACCTTGCGGATGTCGACGATGTCGTCAGCGACCAGCTGGTGGCCGCGCTTGATGAGCTCCAATGCCGATTCACTTTTGCCAACACCGCTTTCCCCGGTGATGAGGATGCCCACGCCGTATACATCCACCAGCCCGGCGTGCCGGGTGGTGCGGGGGGCAAGGACCCGGCTTAGGTAGTTAATGGCCTGCACAATGAAGGCGGTGGTGGTGACATCGGTGGACATCACGCTGACGTCCTTTTGCCGGGCCAGTTCCAGCAGTTCCTGGTGCGGCTTTAGCCCCCGGCACACGATAATCACCGGAATGTCATACGCGAAAAAGCGCTCCAGACAGGCCTGACGCTCCGGTGCGGTCAGGGAGTCCAGGTAGCTGATTTCCACGTTGCCAAGCACCTGCGGCCGCTCATGGGCAAAGTGCGCGTAAAAGCCAACAAACTCAAGCCCCGGGCGGTTAAACTCGGCGCTGGAGATGTCCCACTCCTGTTTGCTGGATTCAAACAGCACTTTCAGGTTCAGGTCGCAGGCAAAATCCTTGGCGTTGACCACGCTGTCCACCTCCCACACAATGCTTGATTTCGCAGGCATTATACATGATTGCCATGTTCTTTACAATCAATGGCAATCTTGATAGAATGCCCTAAAAGCAGGAACGGAGGAACGATTGTGTCATATTGGATCCTTGCAGATATAGGCAGCGATCTGCCCCTTCACTTTGTCAAGCGGTACGAGCGCTTTCAGGTGCTGCCCCAGCCCTATACCATCGAAGGGGTGGAGCATGCCTATAAACCCGGTGATGAGGAAAACATCGGTTCTTTCTATGGCAAACTGCGCGAGGGCCAACAGGCCACCACATCGCAGATTACCGCGCAGACCTTTTACGACGCCTTTAAGGCCATCACCAGCAAGGGCGAGCCTTTGCTCTGCGTTGTGCTGTCAAGCGGCATCAGCGGCTCTTATCAAAGCGCCGTGCTGGCCCGCAACATGGTGCTGGAGGAAGACCCCACCGCCCACATCGCGCTGGTCGACTCGCTCAGCGCGTCGCTTGGCTACGGGCTGCTCATGCAGTACGTGCTGGAAAACCGCAAGAACGGCATGTCCCTTGAGGATAACGAGCAGTGGGCCAACGAAAACCGCTACCGCGTCAACCACTGGTTCACGGTGGACGACCTGGACTTTCTATTCCGCGGCGGGCGCGTGACGCGCTCGGCAGCACTGCTGGGCGGCATGCTGCGCATCAAGCCGGTGATGCATGTCAACAACGAAGGTAAGCTCATTCCCCGTGAAAAGGTGCAGGGGCGCAAGAAGTCCCTGAAAGTACTGGTAGACAAACTGCTCGAAATGGGCAACCCCAAGGAAGGGCAGAACTACTTCATCAGCCACGGCGACTGCCTGGAGGATGCCGAGTTTGTCGCAGATCTCATTAAAAAGGCTGTGCCCAGTGTGGGGGAAATTCTCATCTCACCTGTGGGCGCGGTGATTGGTTCCCATTCGGGGCCGGGCACATTGGCCCTGTTCTTCATGGGAGACGAAAGGTAACACATGGCCTATACCAGCACGCAGGCGATTGTTTTGCGCCGTGCGGACTATCGGGAAAGCGACCGGGTGCTGACATTGCTCACGCCCGGTCGCGGCCGTGTGGAGGTGCTGGCCCGCGGCTGCAGAAAGGCCAAAAGCCCGCTGCTGGCGGCCTGTGAGCTGTTTACCCTGGGAGAGTATGTGCTCTACAAAGGCAAGGGGCATGAAACCCTGACCGCTTGCACCATCACCGATAGTTTTTACGCCATACGCACCGACTATGAGCGCCTGAGCCTGGCGGCCATCATGCTGGCGGCGGCGGAGGTCGTTGCTCAGCCCGAACAGGAACAGCAGCACTTGATGATATTGCTGCTGCGGTCGCTTACCAGGTTGGCCGAGGGCACGCATCAACCGGAGGCGGTGCTGGCGGCATACCTGCTGCATTTTGCCGCTTTGCAGGGAGTAAAGCCCCGGCTGAACCACTGCGTGGCGTGTGAAACACCCTTTGCCCCGGGGGAACAGGCTTGGCTGGACGCGGCGGCGGGCGGGCTCATGTGCCGCAGGTGCCAAAGGGAGCATGCCGCCGGCACGCATCTGGATGCGGCCACCGTGCAGTGGCTGCGGGATGTATTGAGTGCGGGCATTGAAAAAACCGAGACCACCTTGCAGCGGTACCCGGTTTTGCAGTTGAAGCGATATGTCGAGTTTGCATTGGACAGGCGGCTGCCCCGGCTGCCGGAGTTTACCGTGGGGCTATAGGATGCGCAGCTGCACAGCGGTGCGGCCTTCCATGACGCGGTCCTTATAGCGGCGGCGCATGGTAAAGGAGAAGCTGTCGTCCTTGCGGCCATTGGCGCGGTACACACGGTAGCGGCTCATCTTGTAGATGTCGTTTTCGCCCAGCAGGGGAAAGTCTTCCCGCAGCAGTTGTGCCACCAGGCGGGCCGCGGCGTCGCACCGCTTGCCGTTGCCATTTTGTTTAAAGTCGAAGTTCAGCAGCGTATGCGCGGGATAGACGGATGTAACGGTCACCCCATGCTGTTCAATGATGACTTGGTCGATGTCGTAGTTGCGCATCAGGTAGTCAATTTTCTGAAACAGCCGGGCGTAGGTGCGGCTTTCCCGGAAATGCGCAAGCAACTGCCGCTCTCTGCGGCGGGCGGCGGATGCAAAGCACAGCAACACTATTGCTGTGATTACCCAAAGAATGAGGAGCGCTTCCGCCAAAGAATGCACTTTCCATTCAGCCCTTTCCCACAATATGTTGTGTATTATACCAGCCGTTGGCACAATTGACAACCGTTTTATGTACGAATATTCACATTTTGTAACCTATTTTCGCCCCAAAGGTTTGTTTTCGGGGGTGCCCAAAGATGAAAGTGTCATTTTGACGACAACTCAGTTGCGAATCTGATACAATTATCCGTCGCTTAAGTGCGAAGATGCATGCGCCGTGCAGCCTGCTTTCGGTTGCGCAGTGTAGTTAAAGTTGTTATAATACACAAGAATTTGTAGGCTACGGCCGGAAGGTAGGAAATGTATGTTCGATTGGTTACTGGGAGTTCAAACCGCCATCGCGGAAGCGGCGCCCGCCGCTGCCGGCGCGGCTGAGGCCGGTATGCAGGAGCCCAGCGCCACCGCGGCGCTCATCCAAATGCTGCTGCCCATGGTGCTCATCGTGGTGGTGTTCTACTTCATGCTGATTCGTCCTCAGCGTAAAAAGGACAAGAAGGTAAAAGATATGCTGGCCAACCTGAAGGTGGGCGACCGTATCTGCACCATCGGCGGCATCTATGGCACCATCAGCGGCATCCGCGATGACAACGTCATCCTGTCTGTTGGCACACAGAATGTGCCCATGGTGTTTGCACGTTGGGCCATCCGCAATGTGGAAGCGGTTTCCGTGGAAAACGAAGGCGAGATTCTGGCCTAAGTTTGCACCATATCCAGCGCCGTAGCATCGCCACGGCGCTGTTTTTGTAAAGAGGCATTGTCCCGCCCAGCGGGACAGCGACATGTGTCCCGCTGGGGACAGGGGAGGAACCATGAAACGACTGGACGGCAGAGCGCCAGACCAACTTCGCGACATCACCATGCAGCCCGGGTTTTTAAAAACCGCCGCGGGCAGCTGTCTTATATCCTTTGGGGGTACCCGGGTGCTGTGTACCGCTTCGGTGGAGGAGGGAGTACCTCCCTTTTTGAAGGGCCGCAGCATGGGCTGGCTGACGGCGGAGTACGCCATGCTGCCCGCGTCCACCGGCAGCCGCAAGAAGCGCGACGGGCTGAAAAAGGACGGCCGCGGTGTGGAAATCGGCCGGCTGATTGGCCGCAGCCTGCGCCAGGCGGTGGACCTGCACAGGTTGGGGGAGCGCAGCATCACCATTGACTGTGACGTGTTGGAGGCGGACGGCGGCACACGCACCGCCGCCATCACCGGCGGCTTTGTGGCGCTGTGCCAAGCCATTGACGGGCTCATCGCCCAAGGCAAACTGCTTGAGTCACCCATCAGCCATCAGGTGGCGGCGGTCAGTTGCGGCGTGGTGGCGGGTATGCCCATGGTGGACCTGTGCTACCGGGAAGACAGCATGGCAGAAACCGACATGAACATCGTAATGAACGAACAGGCCCGCTTCATCGAGCTGCAGGGCACGGGGGAAGGCGCTGCGTTCAGCTTTGACGAGTTGGGGCGCATGCTGGGCCTGGGCCAACGGGCCATTGGCCAACTGCTGCACATGCAGCGGGAAGCACTGGGCGAGGCGGCGGCGGTCATCGGACAGAAGCCCATTTTGGTGTTGGCCAGCAACAACCCGCACAAAATCAAAGAACTGGAGGGTTTTCTGGGCGACCGCTACCGGCTTATCAGCATGCGGGATGCCGGCGTCACCCAGGAGATTGAGGAAAACGGCACCACCTTCCAGCAAAACGCCATCATCAAGGCGGAGGCGGTGCGGGACCTAACCGGCTACCATGCCCTGGCCGATGACAGCGGGCTGATGGTGCAGGCCTTGGATGGCGAACCCGGGGTGCACAGCGCACGGTATGCCGGCACCCATGGCGACGACCAAGCCAACAACGCCCTGCTGATGGAGCGGCTAAAGGATGTAGAAGCACCCCGCAACGCCCAGTTTGTCAGCGCCGTGGCGCTGGCCTCCCCCTTTACGCTGACCCGCGTGTTTGAAGGCGTGTGCCCCGGTACCATCACCTTTGAACCGCGCGGTGAAGGCGGCTTTGGCTATGACCCTTACTTTGAGTATGAAACCGGCAAAACCTTTGCTGAAATGACGGACGAGGAAAAGGCCTCGGTCAGCCACCGCGCACGCGCCATGTATAAGCTGTTGGAGGCACTGGGGTGAAAGCGCTGGTCATCAGCGACAGCCACGGTCAGCACGCGAACGTCGCCCGGCTGATGGATGAGGTGGTGCCCAAAGAAAAGCCGCAGGTGCTGGTGCACTGCGGTGACGGGGTACGGGATGTATCGTCCTATTGGCATTTGTTTGAACGCGTATTGCTGGCGCGGGGGAACTGTGACCTGGCCTCGCCCGGTGAAGCGCAATCCAGGGCGGCTGCGCTTTTGCAGGGCATCGAGGTGATGGCCGTACATGGCCACCAGCACCATGTGAAGCGGCAACTGGATACACTGCTGTACGCAGCCATGGAAGCGGGGGCGCAGGTAGTTTGCTTTGGCCATACTCATACGCCCATGGCGCAGTGGCACCAGGGCATCTTGCTGCTGAACCCCGGCGCGCTGCAGGACGGGCGCTATGCCTTGCTGGAAATCGGTGCGCAGGGTGCGGTTCATGCACTGCTGCGCGGGGTTTAGTTAACGTACTAAAGTTTCTGAAACTCTCTTGAACGTTACAAGCCAGCGCACATAAGTTGACACATATATGATAAAGGAGTAAACTATAAATCTAATTTGTTAACTAAATCCCAAGAGGAGGAGACGGTCATGAGGTTGTTAAGGTTCGTGGCTCTGTTGATGTGTTTAGGCATGGTATTTTCCGTGCTGCACATGGATGATGCATTGTTGGTGCATGCCAGTGGTGACGCGCAACCAACGGAGGAAGTTGCACAGCCATCGCTGACAGGGCTCGCTGATTCCTCAGAACAGTTTTCGGAGGAAACGGCCGAAGTTGTGCAAGGGGATCAGTTGGGAGAAAGTGCTTCTGTGGAAGAAGTATCCC
>CAYFSN010000102.1:0-5975 GCA_964345845.1 uncultured Christensenella sp. | reverse complement strand
GGACTATCCCGCCCTTCTGCCGCCGCTGGTGGAGTTGGCCAAGGAGATGAGCGTCTCGGCCCATTGCCCCCTGGCCGAAACCCTGCGACTGATGATTCCCCCGCAGATGCGGGGCGGCCGCGTGCATGTGAAGACCGAGACCATGGCGCAGCTGCTGGTTACGGGGGATGATGTGCAAGCGGCGCGCGAAGCGCAAAGCCGCGCCCCTAAGCGCCGCCTGCTCATTGACCTGCTGGCGGACGGCGCGCCCCATCCGGTGGCGGAGCTTTCGGTGCTTGCGCGAAGCCCGCTGGGCGCGCTGCGGGTGCTGCAGGAGCAGAACGTGCTCAAGCTGTTTGAGCGCGAGGTGCTGCGCTCGCCCTACCCGGACCCGCCCATCAAGGAGCAGGACCCCACCCTGACCGATGCCCAGGAAGAAGCCCTGTCGGAAATCCTGCCGGCGCTCAAACAGCGCCGCGGCGCGTTTTTGCTGCACGGCGTCACGGGCTCGGGCAAAACGGAAGTGTATATCCGCGCGGTGCGCGCCTGCCTGAAAATGGGGCTGGGCGCCATTGTGCTGGTGCCGGAAATTGTGCTGACGCCGCAGATGGTGCGGTGGTTCCGCGGCCGGTTTGAGGATGACGCGGCGGTTCTGCACTCCCGGCTGTCGGCCGGGGAACGCTTTGACGAGTGGCGGCGCATCCGCCGGGGACACGCGCGGGTGGTCATCGGCGCGCGTTCGGCGGTGTTTGCACCCGTGCAGGACCTGGGGCTCATCATCGTGGATGAGGAGCACGAGGGCAGTTACGTATCCGACCGGGTGCCCGCCTACGACGCGCGGGACGTGGCCGCAAGCCGCGCCCAGCGTGAAGGCGCCGTGGTGGTGCTGGCCAGCGCCACCCCCAGCATCCTCAGCTTCGCCAAGGCCAGGCGCGGTGACTACACCATGCTTGAAATGCCTGGCCGGGTGAACAAGCGCCCGCTGCCCGAGGTCACGGTGGTGGATATGCGCGACGAGCTGCGCCTGGGCAACACCGGTATCTTTTCGGGTATATTGCTGGACAAGCTGGACACCTGCATGCACCGGGGACAGCAGGCGATGCTGTTCATCAACCGCCGGGGCTACGCGGCCAGTGTGCTGTGCCGCAGTTGCGGCCACACCATGGGGTGCAGCCAGTGCGATGTCAGCCTCACCTACCACCAATGGGACCAGGGGCTGCACTGCCATTACTGCGGCCAGGTGCAGCCCATGCCGGAAAAATGCCCGGCCTGCGGCTCCCGGTACATCCGTACCCTGGGGGTTGGCACCCAGCGCGTGGAAGAAGAGGTGCTCAAGCGCTACCCCGCGGTGGAGGTGGTGCGCATGGACCATGACACCACCAACTTAAAGGACGCCCACCGCGCGCTGATTAACCGCTTTCGCTCCGGCAAGGCGCAGATTATGGTAGGTACCCAGATGATTGCCAAGGGGCTGGACTTTCCCCAGGTGACGCTGGTGGGCGCCATATTGGCCGACCTGTCGCTGAACCTGCCGGACTACCGCTCCGCCGAGCGCAGCTTTCAACTGCTGACGCAGGTGGCGGGAAGGGCCGGCCGGGGTGACCAACCGGGTGAAGTGGTCATACAGACCTACCAGCCCGACAACTACGCCCTGATGGCCGCCGCCAGGCAGGATTACCGCGGCTTTTTCGAGTCCGAGTTTGCCCGCAGGCGCCGCGACCTGTACCCGCCGTTTACCATGCTGGTGCGGCTGCTGTGCCTAGCCCCCAGCGAGCTGGAGGCCCGTGAAACCAGCCAGGCGCTGTACGCACGGGTGGAGCAGTGGCTGAAAGACAACCCCGCCTACAAGCGGCGGGTGCTGTACTACCGGGAGGACGCCGCCCCCATCAAGCGGCTGATGGGACGGGACCGCGCGCAGGTGCTGCTGAAGCTGCTGGTGCATCCAGACAGCCAGCACATCATCGCGGCGCTGACCGAAATGGCCGCCCAGGCCGGCCCCGGCGAGGCCGTGCTGGAAGTAGACCCCGCCACCCTGGCCTGACCGGCCAACAGAGGAGGAGAAACCCATGTCCAGGAAGAAAATATTGACCATCGGCGATGAGCTGCTGCGCGGGCCCAGCCACCCGGTGAAGAAGTTTGACAGAAGGCTGGAGATGATTGTCCGTGACATGACGGAAACCATGTACCAGGCAGACGGCGTGGGCCTGGCCGCCCCGCAGATTGGGCTGAAGCGCCGCATCATCGTCATTGACGCGGGGGACGGGCCCAAGGCTTACATCAACCCGGAAATCATTGCCCAGGAAGGGGAAATCGCCATGGTGGAGGGCTGCTTGAGCGTGCCCGGCCGCCGCGGCTGCGTCACCCGGCCGGAAACCGTGACCGTGCGGGCGCAGGACACCCGCGGCGCCTTCTTTGAAGAAACCGGCGACGGCCTGCTGGGGCGCGCCCTGCAGCACGAAATTGACCACCTAAACGGCGTGCTGTACGTTGACCTGATGGACTATGAAGTCTTTGACGACGACGAGGAAGACGAGGACGAAGCCGTCCAAAGCCAGGGGCGCGGGGCGTGAGCATGCGCATTGTCTTCATGGGCACGCCGGCGTACGCCGTGCAGTCGCTCAGCGCGCTGGTGGAAGCTGGCTACAACGTGGTGGGGGTCTTCACCCAGCCGGATAAGCCCCGTGGCCGCGGCGGGAAGGTGCAAGCGCCTCCCGCGAAGGAGTACGCGCTCAAACACGGCATCCCGGTCTTTCAGCCGCGGCGCATCCGCCAGGACGGCGTGGAAGACCTAAAGAGGTTGGCGCCCGATCTGTGCGTGACGGCCGCCTTTGGGCAAATCCTGTCCGAGGAGCTGCTCAGCATTCCCCGGCTGGGCACCGTGAACGTGCACGCCTCCCTGCTGCCTCAGTACCGTGGCAGCGCGCCGGTAAACTGGGCGCTGATGGCAGGGGAAACCGTCACCGGCGTCACCACCATGATGACCGACAAGGGTATCGACACAGGCGACATCCTGATGGCGCGCAGCACCCCCATTGACCCCAACGAGGACGCGGGCCAGCTGGTGGAGCGCCTGGGCGCCCTGGGGGCACAGCTGCTGGTGGATACCGTGCGCGCCCTGGAGGTAGGCACCTGCCCCCGCACCCCGCAGGATGAAAGCAAGATGAGCTACCATCCCATGCTGACCAAGGAATTGGGGCAGGTGGACTGGCAAAAGCCCGCGCGGGACATCGTCAACCAGGTCCGGGGGTTGCTGCCCTGGCCGGCGGCCTACACGCAAAGCCCGCACGGGGTGCTGAAGGTGCTTTCCGCACAGGCGGAGGCAGGCGGCGACGCCGCCCCCGGCACAGTGCTGGAAGCGGACGGAAAACAGGGCCTGCTGGTACAGGCGGGTGAGGGCGCCGTGCGGGTGCTGCGCCTGCAGGGTGCCGGCGGCAAGGCCATGGCCGCGGCAGACTATCTGCGCGGGCGGCCCATACAGCCCGGTACCATACTGGGCACAACAACACAAGAGGAGCCGGCATGAGCGAAAAAGACGGCAAACGCAAGGGACCTTATGGCAAACCCGCCCCGGCGCGGGGCACTGGCGGCGAACGCCGCCCCTTTGGCAAGCCGGCAGCCGGGGATAAACCCCGCTACGGTAAGCCGGCCTCTGGTGGGGACAAGCCCCGCTATGGCCGCCCAGCACCGGAGGGTGAGCGCCGTTACGGCAAGCCGGCCCCGGCAGGGGATAAGCCGCGCTACGGCAAGCCCGCGCCGGATGGCGAACGCCGTTACGGCAAGCCTGCCCCGGCAGGAGACAAGCCGCGCTATGGCAAGCCCGCGCCGGATGGCGAACGCCGCTACGGCAAACCCGCCCCATCTGGGGATAAACCCCGGTACGGCAAACCTGCACCGGACGGCGAACGCCGCTACGGAAAGCCTGCCCCGGCGGGGGATAAGCCCCGGTACGGCAAACCCGCGCCGGACGGCGAACGCCGCTACGGCAAGCCTGCTCCGGCGGGGGACAAGCCCCGCTTTGGCCGCCCGGCCCCCACGGGGGATAGGCCCCGGTTTGCGCGCCCCGCCCCCGACGGCGAGCGGCGCTCCTTTGGCGGTCCCGCGCCCGGCAGGCACCCGGGCCCTGGTCGGCCTGATCGCGCGCCCATGGAATCGGACGCCCGCAAAGCCGCGCTGACCATCCTCAACCGTGTGCTGCTGGAAAGCGGCTACGCATCGCTGTCGCTGGACGAACACTTTCGCACCGCGCGCCTGACGCCGCTTGATAAGCGGCTGTGCACCCGCATGGTGTACCTGACGCTTGAAAACCTGAACATGCTGGACCATGCCCTCAGCGGCTTTCTGGAGGACACCGAGCGCCTGGAGCCCCGTGTGCGCAACCTGCTGCGGCTGTCCGCCGCGCAGATACTGCTGCTGGACCGGGTGCCCGACAGCGCCGCGGTGAACGAGGCCGTCAAGCTGACCCGGCAGATGGACCTGGAGGAGCTGACCGGCCTGGTCAACGGCGTGCTGCGCAACCTCATCCGTCAAAAGGACGACCTGCAGTGGCCTACCAAAGAAGACGGCACCAGGTACTACCACATCATGCACAGCCAGCCGGAGTGGCTGGTGGAGCAGGTGATGAGTGACTACGGAGAGGAGGAAGGCGGGCGCATCCTGTCGTATGTGAACGAAGAGCACTTCATCACCGTGCGGCCCAACATGACCCGCATCACCCCGGAGCAGTTTGAAGACCTGCTCAAGCAAAAGCCCTGGCAGCATACCCCCGGCGTGGTGCCGGGCGCCTGGCGGCTGCAGGGGGCGGAGGACATCGCCAACGACCTGGACTGGATTGACGGCAAGTTCACCATACAGGGAGAGGGCAGCATGGTGGCGGCCGAGGCCGTGCAGCCGCGCCTGGGCAGCCAGGTGCTGGACTGCTGCGCCGCGCCGGGCGGCAAGTCCGCCTACCTGGCGGAGAAAATGCAGGGCACCGGCCGCGTGCAGGCCTGGGATGTACACCCCCACCGGGTGGACCTGATTCAGGCATTGGCCGAGCGGCTGAGGCTATACAACATCCGCCCCGCCATGCGCGACGCCCTGGTGGAGCGCCAGCAGCTGGAAAGCACCATGGACGCCGTCATCATTGACGCGCCCTGCACCGGCACCGGCGTCATGCAGGATAAGCCGGACTTGAAGGTGCGCCTGGCACAGGAGGATTTGACGGCGTTGGTGGATACCCAGCGCAGGCTGCTGGAGGTCTGCAGCCGGTACGTGCGCTCCGGCGGCACGCTGGTGTACGCCACCTGTTCACTGCTGAAAGACGAGAACGAGCGCCAGGTGGCGGCTTTCCTGGAGAAGCATCCGGAGTTTCAGATGGACGCGCTGCCGGACACCATCCCCGAACAGCTGCGTGCCCACGAGGGCCCCTTGGGCCTTCAACTGCTGCCCCACCGTGACGGCGTAGAGGGCTTCTACGTGGCCCGCATGAGGCGCGTATGAGCGGGTTTGTGCCGCTGCAGCACTATCCGGAGGAGCTGGCCTCCTGGCTGAAGGAGCGGGGCCAGCCCGCGTTCCGCGCCAAGCAATTGTTCGCGTGGCTGCACAAGGGCGCCGCCTTTGATGACATGAGCAACATGCCGCTTGCCTTGCGCGATACCCTGAAGCAAGAAGCGGTGGAGCGCCCGGCCAGCATCTTGGAGAAACACACCAGCGCCATCGACGGTACGGTGAAGTACCTGTTTGAGCTGACAGACGGCCACTGCGTGGAAGGCGTGCTGATGCGCTACCGCCACGGCAACACCCTGTGCCTGTCCACCCAGGTGGGCTGCCGCATGGGGTGTTCTTTTTGCGCCAGTACCTTGGGCGGGCTGCTAAGGCAACTGACCGCGGCGGAGATGCTGTATATGGTGCTGCTGGCAAACGGGGAACTGCAGGACGAGCGGGTTGGCAACATCGTGCTGATGGGCAGCGGCGAGCCGCTGGACAACTACGACGAGGTGGTTCGCTTTTGGCGGCTG
>CAYFSN010000101.1:0-6522 GCA_964345845.1 uncultured Christensenella sp. | reverse complement strand
CACCAGCACAGAGGTGGGGTAGAAATACGCCAGGTCTTCGGTTTTATCCGGCCAGCCCAGCGTGGAAAACGGCCAGAGTGCTGACGAGAACCATGTGTCCAGCACGTCCTCATCCTGCTTTAAGTCGTGACCGCCGCAGGCGGTGCACTGGGTGGGCGCCTCCCGGGCGACGATGGTCTCCTCACAGTCCTGGCAGTACCACACGGGGATGCGGTGGCCCCACCACAGTTGGCGGCTGATGCACCAGTCGCGGATGTTCTCCATCCAGTTGAAGTAGGTTTTGCTGAAGCGGTCGGGGATGAACTTGGTGTCCCCGTTTCTAACCGCTTCAATGGCGGGCCTGGCCAGCGGCTCCATGCTGACAAACCACTGGCGGCTGATGAGCGGCTCCACCGTGGTGCTGCAGCGCGAGCAGGTGCCCACGGAGTGGGTGTAGTCTTCCACCTTCACCAGCAGGCCCAGCGCTTGTAGGTCTTCCACCACCAGGCGGCGGCATTCCTTGCCGGATAGCCCGCGGTACTTTTCGGGCACCTCGTCGTTCATGGTGCCGTCCAGGTTGGTTACGTTCAGTATTTCCAGTCCCTGCCGGCGCGCCACCTCAAAGTCGTTGGGGTCGTGTGCCGGGGTCATTTTCACAGCGCCGGTCCCAAAGGCCATGTCCACATAGTCATCCGCCACCACGGGGATTTCGCGGTCCGCCAGCGGCAGCACCACGTTTTTGCCCACCAGGCTGCGGTAGCGGTCGTCGTCCGGGTTCACGGCCACGCCGGTGTCGCCCAGCATGGTTTCCGGCCGGGTGGTCGCCACCACCACGCCCTCGCCGCCGTCAGCGGCGGGATAGCGCACATGCCACAGGTGGGAGGCCTGCTCTTCGTACTCCACCTCCACATCGCTTAAGGCGGTGCGGCAGTCCGGGCACCAGTTGATGATGCGGTCGCCCCGGTAGATGAGCCCCTTTTCGTACAGGCGCACAAAGGTCTCCGTAACCGCACGGCTGCAGCCCTCATCCATGGTGAAGCGCTCGCGCGACCAGTCGCAGCTGGCGCCCATGCGGCGCAACTGCTGGGTGATTCGGCCGCCGTACTCTTCTTTCCACGCCCAGGCGTGCTTCAAAAACGCCTCGCGGCCCAGGCCTTCCTTGGTCAGGCCCTCTTCTTCAATTTTCTCCACCACCTTCACTTCGGTGGCGATGGACGCGTGGTCGGTGCCAGGCAGCCACAGCGTAGGGTCACCCTTCATGCGGTGGTAGCGGGTCAGCGCGTCTTGCAACACGGCGTCCATGGCGTGTCCCATATGCAGCTGCCCGGTGATGTTGGGCGGCGGCATGACAATGACAAAGGGCTTCTTCCCCGGCACACGCTGTGCCACAAACGCGCCGCTTTGTTCCCAGCGCTGGTAGGTTGTCCCCTCAATGGCGTGGGGATCGTATGTTTTGGACATGCCTTGCTCTGCCATGTTTCGCTTCTCCTCTAACAAAAAATGCCGCCCCGTCCTGTTGAAAGGACGGGGCGACCCGTGGTACCACCTTACTTCGCAGCATTCGCTGCCTCTTGGCGCGATAAGGAGCGCACCCGGCGGCTTTCGCCGCCGCCCTCCAAAGCGACCTTCAACGGGATTGCCCGGTGCCCTTCCAGCCTAGGGGCACCTCTCTTGGGGGCCTATCCGCCTACTCCTCTTTGTCAGTGGGCTGAATCATTGTTCCCTTCGGAACGATGAACTTACGCCTTGCGGGCGTCTTCGTCCACCTGGATGACCTGCACGCCATTGTAGTATCCGCAGTTTTTGCAGACACGATGCGCGAGTTTCATCTGTTTGCACTGGGGGCAAGCAGTGATCGCGGGCATGGACAGCTTCCAGTGCGTGCGGCGCATACGACCGCGGGCACGGGACACTTTTCCCTTTGGTACAGCCATGGTTACACCTCCTGATCCTTGTTCAGCAATTGCTGCAGCGCCGAAAAAGGATGCTCTGCAGGCATTTCTTTTTGGACGGCATGCGTTTGGTCATCGTGCGGTTCTACCTGGATACCCGGGCAGCCCTTCTCACAAAGTAGCCGCATGGGCAGTGCGAGCACCGCGAGCGTCATCGCCAGTCGATCCACCGCCAACTGCGGCCCCTCGTACTCAAAGCGATCGCTTTCGTCTTGGTCTTCGTCCTCCTCAGGATGCTCTCCTCTGCGGTGGAACACCTCATCAAACCGGACGTTAACCTTGTGTTGGGCGGGCTCCAGACACATGGCGCAACTGCCGTGCGCCGTGGTGGTGAGCCTGCCGGACAGCCTGATGCGGCCACCCTCCAGGCACATGGTGCCCTTCATCACGGCAGGGTCAAAGGTGACGGTATCACCCAGAATATCCTGTGCCGGGATGATTTCCTCATGGTCAAAGGGGAAGACCTCCCCCGGGGTGCGCAGCGCGTCTTGAATGTTCAGCGCCACAGGCCATCCCTCCAATCGTGAACGTGCAGTAGTATAGCGGTCACGGCCGAGGTTGTCAATGAAAATCAACCGTTACCGCGGGGAAGCGTTACTCGGCTTCCGGGGTATCGTCCGCCTTCTGTTTGGTCAGCGTAATGACCACGTGACGGTTGGGCTCTTCGCCTTCGGAGTGAGTGGTGATGCCGGTTCTGCCCTGCAATGCGCTGTGCAGCACGCGGCGCTCATAGGGGTTCATGGGCTCCAGGCTCACACGGCGGCCGGTCTTTTCAGCGCGGTTGGCCATGCGGTTTGCCAGCCGGATGAGGGCGTCTTCGCGCTTGGCGCGGTAGCCTTCGCTGTCCAGCGTTACCCGGGTGTAGCCTTCCTGGCCACGGTTGAGGTGCAGGCCAGTCAGGTACTGCAGCGCATCCAGGGTTTCGCCGCGGCGGCCAATGAGGATGCCCAGGGTGTCGCCTTCCATGGTGACACGGATGTTGCCTTCGTCATCAGTCTTCACATGTACAGAGACCGGCACGCCCATCAGGCGGGTCACTTCCTGCAGGAAGGTCTGCACCTGCCCCTCCTGGGTGGCGGGGTCACGCTGCTCCGCGGGCGTAGGCGGCACTGCGGGCACGCGCTCTGAAATCTCCATGGTTTCTTCGGGCTTGCGGGCAGCGGGCTTGCGGCGGCGGTTGCGGCTGGGCTTCTTGGGCGCCTCTGCTTCTTCGGCAGCAGCGGCCTTGACAGGCTCCGCTTCAGGCTTGGGCTTGCTCGGCCGCTTGGGTTGGGCAGGCGCCTGCTCCTTGGGCTGTTCCTGCGCTTTGCGGGCGGGTTGCGGCCGGGGCTCGGGCTTGCGCGCCTTTTGCGCCGCGGGCCGGCCGGTGCGGTAGTCGTCCAGGGAGTCCGGGAAAAGTGCTGCGGTATCCGTGCCTTCCTCTCCCTCTTTGGCGGTGACGCGTACGCGGGCCATTTTGCTGCCAAACAGGCCAAACAGGCCTTTGGAGCCTTCGTCCAGGATGTCTACCTCGACTTCGGCCAGGCTTAGCCCCAGTTGGGCCAGGCCTGCGCTGATGGCTTCTTCGACGGTCTTGCCGCTTGCTTCATAGGATCTCATTTAATTGACACAGCTCCTTCGTTAGCGGCCTCCAGCTTGTCAATCCTGTCATAGTGACGGCCAATCAGGACGTTCATAGCGGTGGCAATCAGGTTGGAAACCACCCAGTACAACGCGAAGCCCGCGTTGCTGGTCAGGGTGATGAATACCGAGAACAGGGGGAAGAAGTACTTCATGAACCCGCCCATGCCGGGGGCCGCTTGCTGGCCCGCCTGCTCGCCGCCTGTGGGGACGGGCGCGGCGCCGGAGGCACCGGGGGTCACCTTGGTCATCAGCACCTGGCTGAGGCCGGCCAGCGCCGGCAAAATCAGCAGGCCGTTGTGGTGCTGGAACAGGGTGATGGAGAACAGGAAGAAGTTCAGGTTCGCCCAGCCGGGCACCGGCGCGATTTGCGCGGTGTATTCCGGCATGGTCTTCATGGTTTCAATGATGCTGGGCAGCAGGGTCTTCAGCGAATCAGCGGTGGTGAAGTCAAACGAGGCGGCGGTAAAGCCCTGCACCTGCTGGCCGATGTGCTGCGCCATCAGCTCGATTTGCTGGGGAGACAGCGTCTGGTAAATCTTGTGCCAGACATCGTGGCCAATCATCTGAATGGCGTTGGGGTCGGGCGCGACGGTGGCGAACAGCGAGTCCGCCATCCAGATGTTCTTCACCCACAGCCAGCCTTCATACACGGGCGCCTCGCCCTGCAGGAAGGAAAATACCTGGTGCACGATTTGCTCGTTGGCCAGTGCCCGCATGGCGCCGAACATGGCGAACAGGATGGGCATCTGAATCAGCATGGGCAGGCAGCCGGACAGCGGGCTGTAGCGCTCTTTGCGCATCAGCTCGGTCTGCTTTTGCTGCAGCTTTTGCTTGTCGTTGGCGTACTTCTTTTGCAGCTTCTGCAGCTCGGGCTGAATCTTCTGCATTTTGCGCATGCCCTTGCGGTTTTTAATGTCAAGCGGCAGCAGGGCAACCTTAATCAGCACCGTGAAAATGATAATGGACCATCCATAGTTGCCGACGATGGTATAAATCCATTCGAGGACAGACTTCAAACCGTTGGTGATGGCTGACACCTTGTCATTCCCTCCTTATTGTACCGTCCGGCAGCTCCGGAACGGGGTCATAACCGCCCTTGCGGAAGGGGTGGCATCGGAAGATGCGCTTGAGCCCCATCCAGCCGCCTGCAAGCGCGCCGTAGCGCTGAATGGCGACCCGGGCATACTCCGAGCAGGTGGGCACGTACCGGCAGCTGGCCGGAAAGTGGGGGCTGATGGCCCGCTGGTAAAAACCAATGAGGCCAAGCAATGCGCGCTTCATGGCTGCTGGCGCAGGTTCATGCGCTCTATCAGCCGGTCCATGTCGCGCTTGAGGGTTTGGTAGTCCGCTTCAGCCGCGGCCGGCCGCGCGGTAAACACATAAAACCCCCGTTTCAAACCGTGCATCTGCAGCCGAAAGCACTCGCGCATGCGGCGCTTGATGCGGTTGCGGACAACGGCCTTGCCCACCTTTTTGCTGACCGAGAACCCAGCCTGCAGCTTGCCCGCGCGGATGTAGGTCAACGACATGGTGGTCTGACCTGTACCCTTCCCCTTGCGGTACACATAGCGAAACTGGCTGTTCTTGCGGATGCGATAGGCTTTTTGCATAAGCAATACCCCCGGACAGTAGGAAAAGCCCGCCCCTGTTTTTGCTGTTCAGCAGCAGGGCGGGCTAAGCCATGCGGTGCGTGGGGCCAGTGGCATTACGCGGTCAGTTGGGCACGCCCCCGACGGCGGCGGTTGGCCAGAACCCGGCGACCGCTCTTGGTCTTCATGCGGGCACGGAAACCATGCACCTTTTTGCGTTGGCGTTTTTTGGGCTGATACGTACGAAACATTTGCTAACACTCCTTCTGATGACGCTGTGGGCGTCGGGCGCATGCTGCCATGCAGGACACCGCGACCAAACCAAGTTAGTATAACCAAGGGGGCAAAGGCTGTCAAGCCGTTTGGCGGGGGGATTTGGGAAAGGCGCTGCTGTGCGCGCGTTGAGGGGTAGGAGTTAGGAGTTAGGAGTTAGGAGTTAGGAGTTAGGAGTTAGGAGTTAGGAGTGCATTGTTGGCGAATCAGCCAAAGCATGTCAAGCAAGGAGATGGGAAAAGGGTCAGGACATGGTTCAGTGGTTGGGTTCAGTGGTTGGGTTCGAAAGATAGCGAAATCTCATCGGAACGGATGTGCTGCCAGCACGACCCGCGACCCCTGTTCGGCCATCTTACCTTATCATCCCGTTTCTGCCCTACTTCCCCTACCACCCTATTTCTGCCCTACTTGCCCTACTTGACCTACTTTTGGTTGTCCTCGTCCCGACAAAGCGGCAAACAGACAGAAGGCAACCCTTTTTCTGTAGGCACAGGTATGTCCGCCGCGCACGTAGGGCAAGGTGCGCACAACAGGAAGAGAAAACCCCCTATTCTTTCTGTTTGTACAGGTATCTCTCACGCGCGAGTAGGGCAGGTAGGGCAAGTAGGGGTGGTATGCATGGGTAGGGCAAGTAGGGCAGAAGGGCACAAAACTGAAAATACTGCGCGCGTGTCAATTGTGTGCGTTTTGCCCACCCTGCCCCACCCCCATAAAACTGCCCAACCACCCTAACCCTGCCCCACCCCCAGCAACCCGTGCCCGTCAGGGTGCGGCAGGTGGGGCACAACAGGCAGAAGAAACCCCCTATTCCTTCCGTTTGTATGGGCATCTTTATCTGTAGGAAAAGCGGGCGATCCAAACAGAGAATACCCCCATTTATTCTTTTCTGTAGGGATACCTACCTGCGGGGTGTGGCAGGGTGGGTTAGGTGGGGGTGGTATACGTGGGTGGGGGTGGTGGGGCAGGATGGTGCAAATGGACACTTGTCTGTCTGCGGCATGACTGTCGCGCGAAACACGCCAACACATCAACGACAAAAGATAGAACCTTGGCCAGTCGCTATTGGCAAGCAC
This sequence comes from uncultured Christensenella sp., assembly GCA_964345845.1. Taxonomy (GTDB): domain Bacteria; phylum Bacillota; class Clostridia; order Christensenellales; family Aristaeellaceae; genus UBA1038. The sequence goes on along the minus strand of CAYFSN010000101.1, from coordinate 33 downwards.
ATTGTACGTGCGCCCTATTGCCTATTCCCAATT
>CAYFSN010000100.1:3237-6541 GCA_964345845.1 uncultured Christensenella sp. | reverse complement strand
GGCGACGGAAGAGCCCGAGGCGACGGAAGAGCCCGAGGCGACGGAAGAGCCCGAGCTTGGTGCTGATATGCCTGCCTTTTTGGATGGGATTATGTCGCCTGAAGCTTATCTGGAGCAGGTAAGCTTGTTTGGGTTTTCTCTGTTTGCGGTCGATCCCGCGGCCTATAGTTTTGCTTATACTGTCGAACTCAATGGTATAAATAAAAGTGGCAGCTTTGGCTTTAAATTGGAGTACGACAGCAATTTTCAATATACGGGGATTCAGTTTTCCGGCGCAGCGCCCGCGGGTATTACGGCCGGCTTATCCGGCACCTACGGGCACGGAATCCTTACGGTGGAATACACGGTGCCGGGATCGGGCGGGGAGGTCAAAATCAGCTACGTGATCGACCTGGCCGCCAAGACCTATTCCGCGACAGTCACGGGAGGCGATGTAATCGGCGCAGCAAGCGTAATGTCAGGAAGCTATGGAAGCGCGACCGCTATAGCGGCCGGGAAAATCGCCATTGCGCATACAACTGATGTAGCGGTTAAAGTTAACTGGAATGATAACAACAATGAGGGGGGTATACGGCCTGGTCATGCTGATCCCGGTTATACCATCGAAAGAAACGGCGTTGCCATTTCTCCTCAGCCTTCGTATGAAGTGACTGAGGAAGCCTATAACGAGACGAGGGTGGTTTTTGAAGATTTACCCAAGTATGACGAAAACGGGATATTGATAGAATATACCATTAAACAGCAAGCTGTTGAAGGCTATATAACAGAGTACATCACGGAGGTGTTGGGGGATGGAAGCATCCGCAACACATTGAAAACAAGCATTGAAGTCAATAAGCAATGGCGGGACGCGACTTATCATGAACAGACGCGGCCCGCGATGGATAGCTGGTTGTCGTCCTCAATGCAACTGCAACGCAGGCGGATCGGAACCAGCGATTTTGATGATGTGACGGCATCTGATGACCCCGCCGATCTGGGAGATGGAAAATGGAAGGTAAATGTAAGCGATCTGAAAGATGGAAAATGGAAGGTAAATGTAAGCGATCTGCCTGCCTTTGACGCGGATGGAACCCCCTTTGAGTATCGATATGTTGAAGGGGCAGTTAAGCCCAAAGCAGAGGGGTACGGTGAATATGAGCCTTCGGTGCTCAACGTAGGCGTTCATGGCGGAAAGACTATAAAAAATCAGGTTTATGACGGCGGCACGCTCTACAATACGCTGGTGGATAGGACGGATTTTTCCTTTAACAAGGAATGGAAGGACGAGCATGACCGGAAGACAAATGCTACCCGTCCTGATACAAGCTTCTACCTCTATCGCTACGCAAAAGACACGAACGGCGGCCTTGATAACCTGTCGCCCGTGCAGGGGCACGATAAAAAGAACTGGACGAACGCATCCACCCCAGACGTTCTGGATGAAGATGAATGGATCCTCTACCCATATACATCAGGCGAGGCTTTGCCGCGCTATGACGAACTGGGCAATGAATATGTTTACTACGCGGTTGAGCGTATGACCAACCCGGGTGATTATAAAACCGAGATTACCAACAAACCGGAGTCTTACGATTCTGGTGAAAAATATTACATCCTTCAAGACGCGGACGTTGTTAATGTGCTGAAGGCGGATACAGCCATTCCCTTTGAGAAGGAGTTTAAGGCGCAGGCCCTTCAGGGGATGCGGGGCGCTGTCAAGATGGAACTGCAGCGCAAGCTGAAGAGCGCGGGTGAAGATGCTTGGTGTCATGTCGCATATACCGAGCTCTCCGGTTTCCGCGGAGAAGAAACGATCAAGCAGGGGAGCTTTAGCGGGCAACCTAAATATGATGAGGAAGGCAAGGAATATGTGTACCGTGTGCGCGAAGTTGCGGCGACCCTGACATATCCGACCGGATGGGTTGATGTTGTCCAAGACCTGGCCGAATGGGGAAAAGGAACGATAAATGGCCTTGTGTTCAACGGGGAAAGCTACAGCTTTGAAACGTATATTGATCCCGATACCGGCCGCACCATTAACAAGCTCGTGGGTGAGACGGAGCTGAAAGTCAAAAAGATCTGGCTGGATGAGAATGGGGAAACTATTCCCTCTCCGGCAGGGTCTCAAATTGAAGTGCGAATCTACCGCGATGGCGAACCATGGGACGCTGTGGATGATGATGATTTGCCATCCAACGCTATACTGACAGACTCCGGAACCTTCATCATAACTACGCCTTCACAGGACGGAGCTATCTTCAGCGGGCTTCCCCGTTTCGATGAAAACGGCAGGGAATATGTGTACACTGCGGACGAAGTCAGGGTTATCAGCCCGGCGGGATACTTTCACCTGTCCACCGCGCATACCTTGGAAGAGGGCGTAAAGACCAGCGTCATAACCAATGCCATCGGTGAAGGCCCCGGTATGCGCTTCATTGTGAATAAGAAATGGATTGACGACCATGATACCTCCCGCAGGACTAAGCGGGTTGTGTTTGCCCTGTATCATGTGGGTTCAGCAGAAGAGCCGATCCAAATGATCAGCCTGAATGCGCAAGGCGCGTGGGAGGGTCAGTTCTATACGCGCGGAGCGTGGGTGGACGGGGGGTATGACACCGATCCGGCCAACTACTATGTCCGCGAGATCAGCCACAGAGACGGCAGCGGCTACAGCGAATACCTGGACGTGATGACCATGGATCAGGAAGGCACCGGCACAGCGAAATCAGGCTATCATCTCTATGATGTTTGGACGACCAATAACGGCGCGGTACCCGGGTATAGCGCCAGCTGGACGGTGACCAACCGCCGCGTTGGGCTTGTTGTCGCCAGTGTCAGCAAAACTTGGCAAGCGGGCAGCCTGCTTGAAAGATATCCGGATAAAGATCTGACTGCTGTGCTTGAGCTGGTGCGCATGCCGGGTACCGCGGAAGATGAAGTGATGGGTACGATCGAGTTGCCTTTATCCGGTGAGTCTAACGGGACAACGCAGACTATAGAGTTTGAAGGCAGTTATCCCAAGTACGATGATCAGGGCAAAATCATCACATATACCATCCGTGAAAAGGGAATCAAGGGATGGGAAGACGCGGACACCATTACCCCCCTGCCCATCAATGTGATGGACGGAGATGAGGTTATCGGTCAGCTTGGCGTTTCGGCAGGCGGCCTCAGCGTTGAGTATGCCAATGACCAAGAAAACGCTGAAAACCGGGAGCCGGAAAATGGGCCGGATGAGCTGTCCAGGGGATTCACAAACAGACTGTCGGGCAGTGCTGATTTGCGCATCAATAAGGTGTGGTGGGATGCCGGGACAGCTGAC
>CAYFSN010000100.1:0-3227 GCA_964345845.1 uncultured Christensenella sp. | reverse complement strand
GAAACCAAGCGCCCCGATATCCGTATGAATTTATGGCGAAAGAGCCGGGCGGAAGGCGCGACGGAGCAGTTTATCAAGAGCTTCCAGCTGTGGGAGACGACAGATCCTTCCGTGGTGAACGATTGGTTCTGGCGCTTGGACTTCGGCAACTACCCCAGGTATGATCAGGACGGTATGGAGTATGAGTACTATGTAAAGGAAGATATCCTCCAGTCCGGTACCGGGTATAGGACTGTATACTACCCCAGCGGCGATCAGCCTTCGTCCTCAGGAAAAAACAGCGAAGGCACCTTTGCCAAGGCGGGAGACGGCAGTTTGACCACAACTGCCGCGTACGCGACATTTGACAGCGCCCAAACAGGCACCGTAATCAACTATCTGCAGGGAGAGCAGGAAGTAACCGGCCGCAAAATATGGAAGAATATACCGGGCTGGTTTTCGATGGCTGATTTGCCCTCGGTGATTATGAGGCTGTACAGGAGCAAGTCGCCCATTACCGAGGATACTGACATTATGGCGCTTGACAAAGTAATGGAAGGGGAGAAACAGGCGCAGCGAATTGCCGGGCTGTCCTATAGCTTTGGGTCAAGGCCATCCTATGACGCCTATGGGCGCCGCTACTATTATGCGGTCTCAGAGGACATGGGGCAGGGAGAGAACATACGGCTTAACGGTTATGAAGCGCCTAACTATTCGGAAGGGCTGAACATCACCAATACCTACACAACGGACGATAAAATCAATTTCTCTATCAAAAAGACCTGGGACTGGACAGGCCGTGAGCCGGAGATGATGATCACCTATCCCGCTGTTACGTTTGATGTATACAGGCGATGGGAAAAAGCCGGCTCTGATCCTTTGAAATTCTCTGAAAAGAGGATTGACACGATTACGCTTCCCGGCGGAAAGATCGACGTGCAGACGGTATTTACCGCGGCAGCTCCGCAGGAGAACGCCTCTGAGGCCGTGAAAGCCGAGTACCTGGAGTTTGCTCCTGACGGCTCAAGCTATACCTACCACGTCGTGGAGAGGCCGATCATCGGCTATGCGATAACTCCTGCCGGCAGAAGGGTAGATCTGAGTCTTAATGAGACCACGCCCACAGCGGGCTTTGTAAACAAATACGAGACGGAAAAAATTGAAGTCGAGGGAACCAAAACCTGGATCGACGAAGACAACGGGTGGAACCTGCGCCCCGCTATTAAGGATGTTGTGTTCCAGCTGCACCGCAAGGTCAACACGGCGTCTAATAATGAGGATACAGCACTGAGCGCTGCACCCTTAGTGACGGTGGACCCGGGCGACTCAAACAAGTGGAAGGTCAGCTTTGAAGGGGATTTCCCGAAGTATTCTACCAGCGGGTACCCCTATGTCTACTATATCACCGAGACCCTGCCCAATGACACCACCTATGTGTTGACGGGTGGCGCGAATACGCTGAACTTAAGCAACAGCCTGAAAAACGTCCGGCTGTACGCGACAAAGAATTGGCAGGATACGAACGGACAAGATATTCCCGTATCCGATTTGAAAAACTTGGCGGCCTTGGGCGGTATGCCCACCGCGCTGCGCTTTGCCGTAAGCCGCCTTCCGGAGGCGTTAGCTACGCTAATCGTTAAGGAATTTACCTGGGATGAGCTGATTTCGTCCAAGGAAAGCGGGGCCCCTCTTCTGATCGCCGAAAATCTGCCCCAATATAATGCGGCGGGAGACGCGTATACCTATCTGGTCACCGAGACGGAGATACAGTATGGAGGCAGTTGGATCAATGTCGCACCGGATGGGAAGGCCGGAAAATTTACTGTAGTTAATCCTCACCCTGATGATCAGGACGCTGCGGGCAGGACGAGCTTTGCCATTACCAATAAGCTGCCTGTACGCAAGATCTACTTTGTGAAGAACTGGGATGACGATAGCAACCGGGACGGGAAACGGCCGGGCGATATTACCTATACTATTGCAAGGACAGATATCGAAGGGAAGACAGCGACCTTCACCTTGACGCCGAGCACAACCAGCAGCGACCTCAGAACCGCTGATGGGCATGCAACTGCCGCCAATCGCTGGCGCGGAGAACTTCTGGTGCCGTATGAAGGGGCATATGAGGTCACTGAGCCTGCGGGGTATAGCAGCGATGAAGGTGTGAACGGATATAAGATCGATAGCGATAAATCAGCCGTTGCTACGGATGGTGAAGGCAGGAATGATTGGTGGAGCTACACCAACAAACGTGACACGCAAACGATGTCCATCAGCGCTACGAAGAGTTGGACAGGCGAAGGCGACTGGGTGGATAAGACTGAATATCGGCCAAATCCTGCCAGTGTTGAGGTGGAGCTGCAGGTCAGAAGAGGAGCAGCGGGCGTATGGACATCTCTGGGCTATACAGGTCTGACCGGAAATACGCTCAGGACTTCGCTCCCCGCCGCGCCCTACGATGACAGCGATCTGCCCTTTGGGGAAACCGCGATCAAACAGATTAAACCAACGCCCGATGGCGCATCGAGCAACAATTGGACTGTTGCGGCTGAATGGGCGAACCTGCCCGCCTTTGCCAAGCGCACAGACAGTGATGAAATGTCTGGCGCTGTCTCCTATCAATACCGTGTGGTGGAACGGCCGCAGGTACCGGGGTATAAATCGACCATTATCACGATTGCGGGCGGAGATGCCGGATCCTCTGCCGGTGACGGATCTGGTGGGAATAGCGGTGAAATAAAGAATTCATTAATCTTAGTGAATATTGCTGGCACAAAAACATGGGATGACCAGAGCAACAAATACTTGACTCGTCCCGGGGAAATCGATTTGACTCTGCTGGCGGATGGCATCCCGGTGATGGCGACTGTGGGTGGCTCAGTGAAACTGGCGCCCACATGGATTAAGCCGGACAAAAGCGATACATGGACCTATAATTATAGTGGATTGCCCAGGTATAAGATTGTTGACGGCGAAGAAGTTGCGATCGTCTATACCGTACGGGAGGAGATGCCCGTATATGGATACGGCGTCAGCACGCTCAACCCCACAGGTGGAAGTGTCAGTCAAAGTAACGGCAATGTAACGCGTGCTGATTTCACGAACAGTCTGAAGCTGGTCGATGTGCCGGGCACGAAGACCTGGGATGATGACGACAACAAGTACCTGACGCGGCTGACGCCCGAGGAGCTGAGAGAGAAGCTTGTGCTGAGCCCGATGCCCGCGTTGAATGAAGGCGAGGAGCTGGA
>CAYFSN010000099.1:0-6709 GCA_964345845.1 uncultured Christensenella sp. | reverse complement strand
GCGCAGCCGGGACACCCGCAGGGCCCACAGGGCACCACGCAGCCCAGCCCGACGCAGCCCGCGCAGCCGGGACAGCCGCAGGGGCCGCAAGGCACCACGCAGTACAGACCCGCGCAGCCCGCACAACCGACGCAGCCGGACGCAAAACCCGCGGCAGAGCCGCCGGCCGAGCCCAAGGCGCCCGAGCAGGGCGAAGGCACCGGCGCGGAGCGCCGCCGCCGGACCGACCGACATAACCCGTAACCCCTAAACCCTACCAACCCACGGGCTGCCGCGGCACAGCATGCCGCGGCAGCCCATTGCATGGCGCCCGGTGTCTATCACACTGCCTTACTAATGCCATAAAACTGTGTGGAGGCACCAAAGGTGCGCGTTACGCCTGTGACCTTCCCGCCGTTGGCGTTTGACGCCATGGGCTGCGCCCCTTATAATCAAATGCGGCGACCAGCCCGCAGGAGGATGGATGGAGAACTTTGGCCGCGGTGAACGAAATAACCTGAGAATGGCCGTTGTCATCGGCGCCATTGCCGTTGTCATGGTGTTGATTCTCTATTTGGCGGGCGTGTTTGGCGGCGGTTCGCGCCGTGTGCGCGCGGAAAAGCTGCGCTGTGTGGTGTCCCAACAGGTGACGCCCTTTGATGACCGCCTGCTTTACTACGACGGCAACACGCTGTTTTGCCTCAGCCCCAACAACACCGAACTGTGGAAGTACGTGCTGGGCCCGGACGCAGGGTTCTCCGTATCCGACCGCCTGGTGGTGGCCTGGGTGGGCAGCCACCTGCACATCCTGGACAAAAACGGGCGGGTCACCTTCAGCGACCGCCTGACTGACAACATTCAGTTCGCCCGCGCCGGCACACAGTACGTGGCCGCCGTCATCGGCAATTCCGTCAGCCCCAGCCTGCTGGTGAAGGACGCTAACGGCCTGGCGGTGGACTCGGAAACCGTGGCCTACGAAGATAAGATGATACTGGATGTGGGTTTCTTCGAGAACGGCGACTACTTGTGGAGCACAGCGCTTGACGTGCTGGGCATCGCCCCCATGACGGTGATGAACATGTACCGCGTGGGCGCCATGAACACCGGCGAAGTGGAGCTGGGGGAGGAGATTACCTACGCGGTGCTCTACTCCGGCGGCAAGCTCCATGTCATCAACACGCGGGACATCACCCGCTTTGACAACCGCGGCACGCCCGACCCCTTCGCCCGGCAGCTGGTGTACGGCTGGCAGCTCATTGACAGCCAGACCGGGGGCGGTGATGCCACGCTGCTGTTTGCTCCGTCGCTTGAGACGGCTGACGAACAGCAGATTACCGAACTGCGCGTGCTCAGCGGACAGACCAGCGACAACCGCTACACCCTGCCGGACACCTGCGTGGGTGCCGGCATCCGCGGCAACACGCTGTTCGCCATATCCGGCGATACATTGTACCGGGCAGACATGTCCGCCCAGCGCTTCTCTGCGATGCGCATTGAAAACATTCCAGCACCGGCCACCGGGTATATTGGCCGGCTGAACAACGGTTACGCGCTGGTGAACAGCGGTGAGGACGTCTTCGCCGTCACCCTGCCCTAACCGGAAGGATTTAGTATGAATGTCATTGACATCGGCATCCTCGTCATCATCGGCATGAGCGTCATCTATGGCTTCTACCACGGGTTTATTCACACCGTGGGCAGTTTGCTTGCGGCGCTCATCAGCATTGGCGCGGCGTTTGTGTTTGGCCCGCGGCTTGCGGCGCTGCTCACCAACGGCACCGGCATCAGCGGCCTGCTGTCCACCTATACGGACGCCGTGGTGCGGGTGAAGGACCTGGTGCTGGCATCCTCCTCTGTGACGGGCATCAGCCAGGCTACGGTGGATTCGGTGCTGCAGTCTGTCAGCCTGCCGCCGGCACTGGCGGAGGTGCTGCAGCAAAACCTGCTCACCCAGGCGTTTGCCCAGACCGGTGTCACCACTGTGGGCGGGTATGTGTCCAGCACCATCATCGCGGCATCGGTGCAGGTGCTGTGCTACCTTTTGTGCTTCATGGCGGCCTACCTGGTGCTGACCGTGGTGCTGAGCCTGGTGCGCAATGTGATGCAGTTTCCCATCCTCAAGCAGTTGGACTGGTTGGCGGGCGGCATTTTCGGCTTGGCGCGGGGCGTGGTATTTGTGTACCTGCTGCTGCTGTTGGTGCCGCTGGTGGGCACCGTAGTGCCTGTGGATGTGGTCAGCCAGGCCATCGAGCAAAGCCGCTTTGCCTATCTGTTTAGCAGTGACGGGTTCTTTGTCCGCGTCATCTCCCAGTCGTAACGTATGAAGAAGAAAGATTTTGTGGTCATTGGCGCCGCGCTGTTGTTGGCGCTGGTGTTTTTTGTGTTGTTTAAGCTGGGCGTGCTGACGCCCGCGGCGCTGCCGGTGGGCCCGCAGGGGGACGCCGGCGCTGTTTTGACGCTGTCAGCAGATGACGGCACCAACGCCGCTGTGCAGCTGATGAACCGCCAGCAGCGCCCGGCGGACGCCGACAGCTATGTGGTGGTTACCGTGGGGCGCCAGGTGTACCAGCCTGTACCGCTGGCAGGAGAGCGGGTCCTCACCATCGACCAGCCGGGCGGCAAACAAAATGTCGCCCACGTGCGTGATGGGGAGATTCTCATGCACAGCGCCACCTGTGACAATCAAAAGTGCGTGCATCAGGGCAGCGTGTCGCTTGACAACCGCGACCTGCGCGCGCTGTACAACCAAATCATCTGCACGCCCAATGAGGTGGTGCTCACCGTGCTCAGCCGCCAGGAGGCGTCCGGCTACTACCAGGAGGCGCCGTGAGCAAGAAAACAAACCGCCTGGCCCTGTCGGCCATGCTGCTGGCCGTTATGATGGTGCTGGGGTACGTGGAATCCCTGGTGCCCATCTCCGGCGTGCCGGGCATCAAGCTGGGGCTGTCCAACTCGGTGCTGCTGCTCAGCCTGTACTGGCTGGGCATCCCCGTGTCCATTCAGCTGATGGTGATGAAAGTGGGCCTCAGCGCCTTCATGTTTGGCGGCGTCAGCGCCATTCCCTACAGCCTGGCCGGCGGCGTGCTGAGCCTGGCGGTGATGATTCTGCTGATTTACGTAGTAAAGGGCGTTAGCCCCATTGGCGCGGGCGTCGCAGGCGCCGTGGGCCACAACATCGGCCAGGTGCTGATGGCCATGATTATCCTGCAGCTGCCGCAACTGCTTTACTACCTGGCCATCCTGATGGTGGTCGCCATCTTCACAGGCGCCCTGACCGGCACTGTGGCCCAGTTGCTGATGAAGCACCTGCCGCTTGACAACCCACGGCTGAAGACGGGTACAAAGTAAAGCGGAATATTACATGAAACAACGACTGCCCAGCGTTACGCTGGGCAGTGTTTGTTTGCTCGCATGGGCAATGCCTGGTTTTCATGTCGATTGAGGACGTCTGACAGGTTACAAAACCCCTAACTTCTAACATCTAACTTCTAACTTCTAACATCTAACTCCTAACCCCTAACCCCTAACACCTCTACAGCGTTCCCAACCCCTCGCCCACCCGGTTTTGCAGCAGGCGCACCAAGGGAATGCCCAGCACATAGCACACCCCGGCTTCGCCCAGGGCGACGGTGCCCATGGTGGCCCACAACGGCAGGCCGAGCATTTCAGACAGGGTCAGCCCCACGATGACGCCGTTAAACAGCACCGGCATCAGCGCCGCAAGCCACAGGTCGTGGCGCAGCTTGCGGGTGCATATTGCCGCCAGCAGCGTGGCAAGCGACCCAAACACCACATCCTGCCAGGGCGCGCCAAACAGCAGGTTGCTCATCAGGCAGCCGACGAACAGCCCGGGTACTGACGCGCCGCTCAGCACCGGCAGCAGGGTAAGGGCTTCTGATACGCGAAACTGCAGCGCGCCAAAGCTGATGGGCGCGAACAGGCCCGTGAGGGCCACATACAGCGCCGCCGTCAGCGCGCCAAAGGTCAGTTGCTTGGTGGTGGGTTTCATGGGTGCAGTCATCGGGTTCTCCTTTTTTGCAAACAAAACGGGGGACGCTGCCGCGCCCCCCGTGATGGGCAGGCGTTACTTGATATGCCAGATTTGGCGGTCGTAGTCGGCGATGGACCGGTCGCTGGAGAAAAAGCCGCTCTTGGCCGTGTTGGTGATGGCCATCTTCAGCCACTTGTCGCGGTTTTTGTAGTCATCGTCGATGCGGCGGTGGTGCATGGAGTAGGAGCCAAAGTCCTTCAGCACCAGGTAGGGGTCGGCGATGCTGCCCCAGGAGCCGAACAGCAGGTCGTGATACAGCGACTGCAGCAGCGCGGGGTTATCCGGGAACAGCGTGCCGTCAATCATCTGTGTCATGGCCTTGCGCAGCTCGGCGTTTTGCTCGAAGATGGACACCGGCGCGTAGTTACCCTCGCGGTACAGGTTTGCCACGGCGTCCGCGCGCATGCCGAAGATGTAGATGTTATCATCGCCCACCAACTCGGATATCTCCACGTTGGCACCATCCAGTGTGCCGATGGTGACGGCACCGTTCATCATGAACTTCATGTTGCCCGTACCGCTGGCTTCCTTGCCGGCGGTGGACAGCTGCTCGGAGATTTCGCTGGCGGGAATCAGCTGCTCCGCCAGGGATACATTGTAGTTTTCCACAAACAACACCCGCAGCATCTTGCTGGCGCGCGGGCTCTTTTCAATGAGCCGGGACAGCGCCAGGATGTAGCGGATAATCATCTTAGCCTTCGTATAGCCGGGGCTGGCCTTGGCGCCAAAGATGAACACCCGGGGCGTCATGGTGAAGGTGGGGTCGTCCAGAATGCGGTTATACAGCACATGCGCGTGCAGGGCGTTTAACAACTGGCGCTTATACTCGTGCAGGCGCTTTACCTGCACGTCGAATATCATATCGGTGTCGATGGTCAGCCCCATGCGGCGCTTGAGCATCTTGTTGAAGGTTTCCTTGTTCTGCTTTTTCACCTTCGCGAAGGCTTCCCGGAAGGCCTTGTCTTCCTTGAAGGGCAGCAGCTCTTCCAGTCTCGCTGGCTCCTTGTGCCAGGCGGTGCCGATGCTTTCATTAATCAGCGCGGTCAGCCCGGGGTTGCAGGCCATCAGCCAGCGGCGGTGGGTGATGCCGTTGGTGACATAGCCGAACTTTTTCGGCGTGATGCGGGCGTAGTCCTGGAAGGTATCATCCCGGATGATATCCCCGTGCAGGCGGCTGACGCCGTTGACGGAATAGCTGTACGCAACGCACAGGTTCGCCATGTGTACCTGGTCGTAGGCCAGTATGGCCATGCGGGCGATGCGGTCCCAGCTGCCGGGGAAGCGCTGCCACAGGCGGTCGCACAGCCGGCGGTTCAGCTCTTCCAGAATCATGTAGATGCGGGGCAGCTGACGGCGCATCAGGTCCTGCGGCCAGCGCTCAAGCGCCTCCTGCATGACGGTGTGGTTGGTGTAGGCCACGCTGTTGCTTGTCAGGTGTTCGGCCTCATCCCAGCTGAGCCCCTCCTGGTCCATCAGCAGGCGCATAAGTTCGGGAATGACAAAACCCGGGTGCGTGTCGTTGATGTGGAACACGGCCTTTTCGGACAGCAGGTGCCACTGGGTGCCAAAGCGGCTCTTAAAGTCCCTCAGCGCGTGCTGCAAGGTGGCGCTGGTCAGGAAGTAGTGCTGACACAGCCGCAGGGTTTTGCCTTCGTAGTGGTTGTCTTCGGGGTACAGCACCTTGGAGATGACCGTGGCCAGGTCCTGCTCGCGGGTGGCGTTCAAATAGTCGCCGCTGGAGAAGGCGCGCAGGTCCAGGCTTTGCTTGGAGCGCGCGCGCCACATGCGCAGGCTGTTGACGGTGTCGGTGTCATAGCCCACCACGGGCATGTCGTAGGGCACCGCCTCTACCGTGCGGGGGCTTTCCAGGCTGTAATAGATGCGGCCGTCCAGCTCATGGCTGATCACATTGCCCTCAAAGTGCACCTCCAGGGTGTCCTCCGTGGCGGGGATTTCCCATACGTTGCCGTCAACGAGCCAGTCGTCCGGCAGCTCCACCTGCTGGCCGTCGGTCAGCTTCTGGCGAAACAGGCCGTACTCGTAGCGGATGGTGGAACCCATGGCGGGGATGTCCAGGCTGGCCAGGCTGTCCATAAAGCAGGCGGCCAGGCGGCCCAGGCCGCCGTTGCCAAGGCCGGGTTCGGGTTCTTCCGAAATAATGTCCTGCCAGTTGATGCCCAGTTCCTTCAGCGCCTGGGTGTAGGCGTCGGAGCTGATCAGGTTCAACACATTGTTGTACAGGCTTCGCCCGGTGAGAAACTCGATGCTCAGGTAGTACAGGCGCTTGCCCTGGTACTCCCTGTCCTTTTCCCGGTAGGCGACCCACTTGCGCATGATTTGGTCGCGCACGGTGGTCGCTACGGCGATATACACCTGATGGGGGGTCGCGTCCTCCAGCGTTCTGCCGTTGTAGCGCTGCAGTTTGCCCCAGATGGATTGTTTGATGGATTCCTTGTCAAAACTTGATGCAGGCATAATTCCTCCTGGTTGGTCATAGAGGGTTTTATAACCCAAGGAAGTATAGCATGCCGGGTATGATGGCGCAAACGGCCGCAGGCGCGTTGGCCGCGGCATGGGTTGTCGCGCGGGGGTTGCGCGCAGCGGCACCACGTGGTACACTGGCGATAGATATGAGATTAAGTCCTATTTTGAAGGGAGCACCATGAGCGGCTATACCAC
>CAYFSN010000098.1:0-6746 GCA_964345845.1 uncultured Christensenella sp. | reverse complement strand
AATAGTCCATTTATCCAGTGTTTTCAACGTGTTTCGAGGTTTTCAGCAGACCCTACATAGCGTTCTAAAGTGCGAGGATACAAGCGCTCGCGCGTGGGTGGAAGTAGGCGCAAAGTTCGGTGGTGCTGATTTGGCAACGCCAGGGGACCGATTATCTTTAATCTGGTTGACACATTAAAGTCTCGGGAGTAAGTGAAGGGCCCGAAACCGTCTATGCTTTAGAATTTTTTCGAGCACATCCTGTGCAGAAAACTCTGCGCAGCTGTCCCGATGTCTGTGCATTATCCTCTTGGGTACTCGGGCATAGCCAGTTAAAACCTCTTATTCAGGGTGAGTTGTGAAAACCTACTAACCACGCTAATATAGATAAGCAACATCCTGCGAATTAGGGCAAAACCTGTATGAGCAATACTCTCATGCAGTATGGGGGTTTTTCTTTTTGTAAAAATGAACATGAAAAACCCACCGGCATGGCCAGTGGGTTAATAGATTCAATCAGTGTTATCCCAGGTACTTGCGCTCCGCTTCCGCAATCATCTTCTCGCAGACGTCAACCTGCTTCAGGTCATCGGGGAACAGCGGCGCCAAAGGCGCGCGGACAGAACCGCAGTTGACGCCCTTGCGGCGCAGCAGTTCCTTGATGACGGCGTACATGTTGCCTTTGCAAGCGACCAGGGCATAGATGATGCGGCAGATGTCGTTCTGCAGCGCCTGTGCCTTCTCAACTTCGCCGCTTTTTACCAGCTCCAGCGCCTTGATAAACAGTTTGGGCATAGCCGCGTAGGTGCCGCCAATGCCGCCATCAGCGCCCATGACCACACCGCCTACCAACTGCTCGTCAGGACCGTTAAACACCACAATGTCCTCGCCGCCAGCGTCCTTGAACATTTGAATATCCTGCACCGGCATGGAAGAGTTCTTCACGCCGCGTACGCGCTTGTTCTTAAGCATTTCGTGGTACAGCGGCATGGTCAGCGCCACGCCGGCCAACTGCGGGATGTTGTAGATAATGAAGTCGGTGTTGGGCGCCGCCGCGCTGATGTCATTCCAGTACTTGGCGATGGCGTGCTCGGGCAAACGGAAGTATATGGGGGGAATGGCCGCGATGGCATCCACACCCAGCTTTTCTGCGTGGCGGGCAAGTTCCGCTGAATCTTTGGTGTTGTTGGCGGCCACGTGGGCGATGATGGTCATCTTTCCGCCAACGGCTTCCATGACGTTTTCCAGCACGATTTTGCGCTCATCAACGCTGAGGTAGATGCACTCGCCGGAAGAGCCGTTCACGTACAGCCCCTTGACGCCCTGGGACAGCAGATGTCTGGCCAGCGCCTGGGTGCGGCTGGAGGAGATTTCGCCCACATCATCGTAGCAAGCGTAGAATGCGGGTATGATGCCGTGATACTTCTGGTTGTTCATTTCTTTCTCCTTGCGGGCAATTGCGCCCATGCACTTTCGTTATCCTTTGACAGCACCCATGGTAATGCCACGAGTGAAGAAGCGCTGGAACAGCAAGAAAACGGCCACAATGGGAATGGCGGCAATGGCAGCGCCGGCCATGATGAGACCAAAGTCGGTGGACATTTCCTGTTGCAGGGTAGCGATACCCAGAGAGATGGTAAAGGTGAAGCGGGAGTTCAGCATCAGCAGCTGCAGGAAGTAATCGTTCCAGGCACTGATGAAGGTGAAGATGGCCAGGGCGCCGATGCCGGGGGCCACCATGGGCAGCACAATCTGGATGAATGTCTGCACTTCTCCTGCGCCGTCAATGCGCGTTGCCTCCAGAATGGAGCCCGGGATGTTCTCGGAGAACTGTTTCATCAGGAAGACACCAAAGGGCCAGCCCACTGTAGGGAAAATAACAGCCCACAAGGTATTATGCAAGCCCAGGAAGCTCATTTCTTTCAGCAGGGGAATGAGAATGACCTGTTTGGGCAGCGCCATCGCCATAATGAAGATGGAGAACACGACCGCGCGGCCGGCAAACTGCTTTTTCGCAATGGCGTAACCGGCCATGGTGGCGGTCACGCAGGTGAGCAGCATGGACATCGCGCAGATGAAGATGGTGTTCCACAGCCAGGTCAGCGCCGGGCGGTTAAACAGCCTGACATAGTTGTCCATGGTGGGGTTGGTGGGGAACCATTGCGGCACAGCCGAGTTGATGGTTTGGGCATCCTTGAAGGAGCCTGTAATAATCCAGTACAGCGGGAAAGCGAAGAACACAACCAACGCGAGCAGCAGGATGATGGCGAACACGCGGTAGGGGGTTGTGCGTTGTACACTGGTTTGCATGATCGTCCTCCTTTACTCGTTTTCGGTTTTCGCCAGGCGGAACTGGACAAAACTGAAGATGGCAATCAACAGCGCTAGCAGAATACCCATGGCGTTCCCATAGCCGTATTCGTTTAGCTTATAGGCATGGTAGTAGATATTGTACATGATGGTGTTGGTCGCGTTGTTGGGCCCGCCGGACGTAAGCAGTTGAATGAGGGCGAAGCACTGGAAAGAGTTGATGGTCGTGATGACCAGAATATACAGGGTGGTGGGCATAATCTGCGGCCACTTGATTTTCCAGAACACCTGCAGGTGGTTCGCGCCGTCCACTTCGCCTGCCTCAATCAGCGAGGGGTCCACATTGGCAAGTGCCGAGACATACAGCACGATGGGCTGGCCGATGGAGGTGGTCAGCAAAATAGTAATGATACACCAAAGCGCGTACGTGGGGTTACCAAGCCAGTTGATGTTTTGGTTGATAAGCCCGATGCTTTTGAAGATATAGTTCAGCAGTCCATAGTAGTTATTGAACATCCACTTCCACACCACTGTTACCGCTACCGTACCTGTGACGATGGGCAGGTAAAAGACAATGCGGAAAAATGACGATGCCAGGTTTCCCATCTTGTATACTGCCGACGCCACCCAAAGTGAAAACAGGGTGACAACCGGAACGGAAACCAAAACAATGATAAGGGTATTCCACGTGGACTTCAGGAAGACGGGATCCTTGAAGGCGCGGGTGTAGTTCGCGAACCCGATAAAGTCAAGCTTGGTCATGGAATAGTTGGTAAAACTGGTGACCAATGCCATGCCCATGGGGAAGATAACAAAGCCGATGAAGAGAATCAGGCTTGGTAGCATGAAGGCATAGCCAACCAGGTTTTCGCGGGTACGGCGTTTTCGTGCTTGCTCAGACAAGGTGTATTGCACGTGGTCCTCCTTGTTGTGTTCGTGTGGTTGTAAAACCAGGATATCATCTGTGTGAAACGCTCCCCGCCCGGGGGCATGGGAGCGTGTGATTGCGATATTCGGCGAATAAGGCGGCAGGCGCCCGTGGGCGCCTGCCGCTGATGAGCGATTTACTTGGGGTTGGCGTTGTTTACATAGGTCTCCACTTCGGCTGCCACATCGCCGCCGGCGAAGATGCGCTGAAGCAGGTTCCACCACTCGGTCCGCTGCACGGGCCAGTTGGGGGTCACGTTGTAGTAGTCACCCAGGTAGGGCATGAACACGCTGAATTCCTTGAAGCTTTCCTTCTCGGTGCCGGTGTAGATGTCACCAAAGGAGGCACGGACCGGGAAGAAACCGGTGGCGTACACACTCTTGGGGCCCTGCACGGGGTCATCGCTGACAAACTTGATGAATTCCTTGGCGGCGGCAACCTTCTTCTCGTCGTTGTTGTCGAAGATGCCGAAGCCCCAGATGCCGCCAGCCAGTTCAGGCTTGCCGTCATCGGTGGGGAACGCCATGGCGTAGGGGGTGAAGGTGACCTGAGAGGCATAGGTGGACGCGTTGGACGCGTTCCAAGCCAAGGTCATGTTGGCGGTGCCGTTGGCAAACAGCTGCAGCTCGTCACCGGCGACGATGCCGGGGTCAGCGGTCAGCAGGCCGGCGTTGACCAGGTCAACCAGTTTCTGCAGGCCTTTGACGCCCGCTTCGCTGTTCATGGTGTACTGGGTGTGTTCGGGATTGGTGAAGCTGGCGGAATACAGGTTCATCGCCAGCGCGCGGGTGCCCTGGTCGCCGCCCTGGCCGCCGCAATAAACAATGGCGGTGTGCTCAACGCCGTGATCCTTCAGGGCCTGCAGGGCCTTTTCGAAGTTCTCGGTCGTCCAGGTGCGGGTTTCCTGGTCAATATACTGAAGGGCGTCCGCCGCTTCAAATACGTCATAGTTGATGGCCATGGTGTGGGTGGTCATGCACAGGGGATACTCGTAGTACACGCCTTCGGGGCTCTTGCAGGCGGCCACAACGGCTTCGCTCACTGCGCTGATGTCAGCCAGGGCTTCTTCGGTCCACAGGTCGCTCAGGTCCAGCATTTTGCCGGCGGCGCCCCAGTTGGTCACCAGGCGCTCAGGGCCTTCCATGATGATGTCAGGGGTGGTGCCCGCTTCGATGGCACCCGTCACCTGTACGTCACCGTCCTGGTAGTTGAGGAACTCAACGCTTACGTTGATGTTCGGGAACTTTTCGTTGAATGCGGCAATGATTTCGTTCACGGTTTCTTCATTGCCCCACCCGCCGATGGGGTAGGTCCACAGGGTGATGTCCACTTTTTCTTCCGCGATAGCGGCTGCGCCGAGCGACAGCACCATCATCGCTGCCAGTACGAGTGCCAGAAGCTTTTTCATGGGTTTCCTCCTTTGTACTTTGCCATCCTATTGGATGCTTTGCTGTCACTATAGAAAATTCATCCTACAATGTCAATATGGAAATCCGCCGGACGACTATGAAAATATTCTTCAGTTTGTGGTTTACGTGAATCCAAGGCCCGAAAGTAACATGAGAAGCACCCAAGCATTCAAGGCGACAATGTACAATCAAGAACAAATGTAGTACCATTGAGAGAGCGCATCACGGTTGACAAAACCCAGGTATCTGCCTATAAAATAGGAGAACACAAAGGGGGAAATCCCATGACCAGAAAACGAGGGGAAAAGCTGTACGCACAGGTTTTCCGTCAAATCAGAGCGTATATCATCCAGCATGGCTTGCAGCCGGGCGACCTGCTGCCAACCGAGCAGGCACTGATGGAAATGCTGGGGGTCAGCCGCAATGTACTGCGGGAGGCCATTAAGTCGATGGAGTTAATGGGCATGGTGACTGCCCAGGCAGGGCGCGGTACTGTGCTCAATGACTTCAACATGGAGTTTGTTTTTCAAAACGTTATCTTCGCAGCGGCTGCTGATGTGGACCGCTCAATTTTGGAAATGCTGGAAATTCGCAAGCGCTTGGAACTGGGCTTTGTGCGTCAGGCGTTTGAGACACTGACGGACGAAGATATTGTTGCCCTGGGCGGCGTGATGGCGCGCATCAAGGAACAGTGGCAGCAGCACAGATTGTTTCACGCGGAGGACCGGGAGTTTCACATGATGATTTTCTCCCGCGTCGGAAACGGGACTCTCAATAGTGTCCTGCAGGCTATTTGGGATGTGGACGCCAACTTTAAAACCGAGGAAAAGGTGCCTCACCTGGATGATACCATCGTCAAGCATGAGAACATCCTGCGGGCATTGGAGGCCCGCAATTCTGAGGCGTTTGAGGCGGCGATGATGGCGCACTTCGCTTCCGGCAAGTACTCACGTCGGGACAGCTTTGCCGAGTATTAAGATGGAGGACGGAAAGATGTTGAACTCTTTGGCGGACATGCATCAATGGATCAAGGAAGAATTGGACCGTTGCCTGAAGTTCTGGCTGGACAACGGCATGGACCATGAGCACGGCGGTGTCTATACCTGCCTTGACCGCAAGGGCGAGGTCTTTTCGACCGACAAAAGCGTGTGGATGCAAGGGCGCTGTGCCTGGACCTTCTCCAAACTATGCCGCCAATACGGCAGCAAACCTGAATGGCTAGCCGCGGCGGAAAGCTGCCTTCAGTTTCTGGAGGACCACTGCATCAACCGCGCGCAGGGAAACCGGCTGTACTTCACCGTTACGAAGGATGGAAAGCCCCTGCGCCAGCGGCGGTACAACTTTTCAGAAGGCTTTTACGCCATGGCGAACGCGGAGTACTACGGACTAACGGGCAAGCGAGAGCACCTGGAGCGCGCGCGCCGTGCTTATGACATGATATGGGATTTGAACCATGGCCTGGTGGAAGACCCCACCGGCATGGGGCCCAAGACCATTCCGGAGACCCGCACCGGCCGTTCCCTGGCAGACCCCATGATTTACCTCAACCTAACCAGTGTGCTGCGTGATGTGGACCCTGAGTGGGCAGACAAGTACAACGACCGCTCCAAGGCGTGCGTGCATGACATCTTCACATACCACCGCAAGAAGGACATGGCTTGCACGCTGGAAAGCGTTGGCCTAAACGGCGAATTCCAAAGCGAGTTTACCGCCGGCCGCGTTGTCAACCCCGGCCACGATATTGAGTGCAGTTGGTTCCTGATGGAGGAAGCCAACCGTCTGGGCGACGAAGACCTGCACAAGGAATCACGGGAGATTTTCCTGGACGCCATCAACGCGGGATGGGATAAAGACTACGGCGGATTGCTGTACTTTATTGACTGCCTGGGCAAGCCGCCGGAGGCGTATGAGCACGACATGAAACTGTGGTGGCCGCATAATGAAATTGTTATTGCTGCGCTCATGGCGTACCGTGATACGGGCGACCAGGTGTTCCTCAACTGGCTGCGGAAGACTATGACTTACTGCAAAACATACTTCAGTGATCCGGAGTACGGCGAGTGGTATGGCTATCTGCGCCGCGACGGCAAGCCCACCGAGCCGCCTTGCAAGGGCAGCAC
>CAYFSN010000097.1:0-6758 GCA_964345845.1 uncultured Christensenella sp. | reverse complement strand
CGGCGTGTACGGTGGCGCGGCAAGCCTTTTCGAAGAAAAGGGTTTCCATGCCGTCTACCGCCCGGGAGCGAAGCGAGAGGTAGACGGCCAAAAAGCCAAACCGTCGAAAAACCTCAGTTTTTCGACGGACTAAGGGGCTGTCCAATTGGACAGCCCCTTTGCGTTGTATTGGTTGATTACAGCCCCTGTTTGCGCAGTGTGCCGATGCTCATCTCGCTGACCTTCAGCGGGGGCATATCCGGCGACTCATCCTGCTCAATCACCAGCCACTGGGCACCCGCGTCTATGGCCGCTTTGGTGACGGCGTCCACATCCTGAATGCCGTAGCCATAGGGCTTAAACGAGAAGGCGGTTTCCTTGGCTTCGGGCTTGTCGTCCATGCCAATCAGCTGGTAGGGCGGGGTATCGCCCTTATAGCCCACGAAGTCCTTTAGGTGCACCACGGGCGCGCGGCCCTTGTACTTGGCAAGGTAGTGAACCGGGTCAACCCCGGCGTATTTCACCCAGCAGGTGTCAATCTCCGTCATCAGCAGGTCGGCCGGCACCGCGTCGTACATGAAGTCCAGCCCATAGGCGCCGCTGACGCGCTCAAACTCGAAGTCGTGGTTGTGGTACAGCAGCTGGATGCCCGCTTCCTTGCACTGCTGGCCGAACTGGTAAATCAGCGGAAACAGCGCGGCAAAGCCCGGCTGGCCAGGGCGGTTCACTTCCTGCACATAGGGCAGCGCGATGAACTTGATGCCGATGGCGTTGTGGTAGGCGATGATGCCTTCCGGGTCTTCCTGCATGTCCTTCAGCGGTACATGGCTGGAGGCGGCTTGAAGGCCGATGTCTGCCAGCATTTGTTTGATGTCTTCCACGCTGTGGCCGTAAAAACCGGCGAACTCAACACCATCATCGCCCTGCTGTTGAACAGTCGTCAGCACGGCCCGCAGGTCTTTGGCGGCTTCTTGCCGCGCGGAATACAGTTGATAGGCGATGTTCGGCTTGGACATGATGCCTCCTCAGTCGAAGTAGTACGGTTTGCCAGTGCGGGCGGAGGTGTAGATGGCTTCCAGAATCCTGGTGACGACCAGGGCTTCCTCCGGCAGCACAACCAGTTTGCCCTCACCGCGCACGGCGCCCAGGAACGCCAGCTGTTCCAGAATCTTCATGTCTTCGGATTTGCCTTCGTAGTAGGCCACGGCATCACCGGCGAACATGGGTTTCTCGGTGAACTGACGGCCGTGTTTGACGCCGTTTAGGCGCAAGCCGTCATGGAAGTCCGCCCCGCCCTTGGTGCCCGACAGCGTTGTGGTGGCCTCTTCTACGTCCAGCGTGTTCAACGCCCAGCTGGCCGACAGGTTGATGGTGGCGCCGTTTTCCATGACGACAAAGCCAAAGGCGCTGTCTTCCACGGTGAACTGCGCCGGGTCCCAGTCGCCCCAGGCGTTGCCGGTATCCTTGTCCTTGTTCAGCTTGTGGTACACGGTGCCCACCGCGTACTTGGGCTCGTAGTTGCCCATCATCCACAGTGTCAGGTCCAGCGCGTGGGTGCCGATGTCAATCAGCGGCCCGCCGCCCTGCTCATACTCGTTTAAGAACACGCCCCAGGTGGGCACGGCGCGGCGCCGGACGGCATTGGCGCGGGCGTAGTAGATGTCGCCCAGTTCGCCCGCCTCGCAGGCGGCCTTCAGGTAGCGGCTGTCCGCGCGGAAGCGGCTCTGGTAGCCGATGGTCAGCAGTTTGCCGGTTTCCTTGGCGGCGGCCAGCATCTTCTGGCCTTCTTCATAGTTGATGGCCATGGGCTTTTCGCACATGACGTGCTTGCCGCTGTGCAGCGCGTCCACCGTGATGAAGCTGTGGCTGCGGTTAGGCGTGCAGACATATACGGCGTCCAACTCCAGCTTCAGCAGCTCTTTATAGTCCGTGAATACCTGGGCGTCCTTGGTGCCATATTCCTTGGCGGCCTTCTCGGCGCGTTCCTCAATGATGTCGCAGAACGCTACAACGTCCACCCCGCCGATGATTTTCAGGCTGGGCAGGTGCTTGTTATTGGCGATACCGCCGCAACCGATGAAGCCGACACGAAGATTGCTCATTTGTAATTTCCTCCGAAAGCTTTGTTTTCCACATTATAGAGGAACCCGCATGCTTTGTCACGGGTTGCGCGTGACTTTAAGCAATTGTGACACAAAGCGGGATTTGTTCGTTCTTTCTTGACAGAAAGGGTATACTGAGGCTGTAGGAAGGCGAAGCCAATGCCTTCACATGAGAGGAATGACCATGAAAAAAACACTGTCCCTGTTGCTGATGCTGAGCCTGCTCCTTGGCTTGTCCCTGCCCGCCGCTGCTGATGCGCCCCTGCAGGTGGTGACCAGCTTTTACCCGCTGCATATCTTCGCTCAGAACATCTTAAAGGATGTGGAAGGCGTACAGTTAAACAACCTGACCCACCCCACCACCGGCTGCCTGCACGACTACCAGCTGCTGGCAAGTGACATGCGCACGCTGGCGAGTGCCGACGCGCTCATCATCAACGGCGGCGGCATGGAGCCCTTCCTGGGCGTGGTGGCGCAGCAGTTTGGCGATATGCCCGTGATTGATTGCTCCAAAGGCATCGAGCTGATTGCCGAGGAAGAACTGGTGGACACCCACGACCATGACGACCACGCGCACGAGGCGGAAGAAGCCCACGACGACCATGATCACGACCACGACCATGATCACGACGAGGATGCAGATGGCCACCACGGCCATGACCATGGGGAGTTTAACGCCCACATCTGGCTGGACCCGAAGAACGCCGCCATCATGGCCAGGAACATGGCGGAGGGGCTGAAGCCCTTGCTGCCCGGCCAGGAAGCCCGCATCGATGAAAACCTGGCGGATTTTGAAGCCCGCCTGACCGCGCTGGACACGGAGCTGCGCGAAACCCTAAAGGACCTGCCCCGCCGTGACATTGTCACCTTCCATGAGGCCTTTCCCTACTTTGCCCGCGCATACGGGCTGAATGTGGTGGCCGTGCTGGCGCTGGAGCCGGACGAAGCCCTCACCCCCCAGATGCTCAGTGCGCTGGTGGAAAAGGTGCAGGCGCACGCGCTGCCGCCGCTGTTTACCGAGCCCCAGTATGACGACCGCGCGGCCCGTGCCGTGGCACAGGAAACAGGCGCCGCCATCTATGAGCTGGACCCCATTGTCACGGGGGACGGCAGCCCCACGGCCTACGAGGACGGCATGCGCAAAAACGCCCAGGCGCTGGTGGAGGCGCTGAACCAACCGTAAGAAAGCAGGTGGGGCATGTACCACGCCATTGTCAAACGCCGGCTGCTGCGCTCCTTTGACGCGCTGAACAGGGGCGATTACCAGGTCATCACCAACCAGTTCGGCGAAGGGGCCGTGCACTGGTTTTCCGGCATCCGCCACGCGCTCAGCGGCACCCGGCGGGACAGCGCCGGCATACACGCCTGGTACGGGCGGCTGGCCCGGCTGATGCCTGACCTGCGCTTTGACATTGAAAACGTCGCGGTGTCCGGTCCGCCCTGGAACACCGTGGCTATGCTGCAGTGGTCTGACGCCCTGCACGACCGGGCAGGGAACGCCTATGCCAACCGCGGGGTGCACCTCATCCGCATCGCCTGGGGCAAGGTGGTGGAGCTGCAGGTGTACTGCGACACCGAATACTTGAATGGGTACTTTGACGCCCTGGCTTCACAGGGTGTGGAAGAGGCGCTATCCGCGCCCATAGAAACCAAAGGAGGAGAAGCATGAAGAAGATTCTGTTCTACGCGATGACCGGGGAGAAAAGCTGCTTGCTGCACGTGCTGATGAACGCGGTCGACCTGCACGCCAAAGGGCATGAAGTGAAGGTCATTTTTGAAGGGCGTTCGGTGGCCATGGCGCCGCAGTTGGCGGAGGAAAACAACCCCCATTTTGTCAAAGCCAAAGAGAATGGCCTGCTGGCTGGCATCTGCCTGGCCTGCGCGAAGATGCTCAATGTGTTTGAGGCAGCCGAGGCCACTGGGCTGCCCATGCTAAACGATATGTTTGGCCATGCCGGCATGGCGCCCTATGTAGCGGAAGGCTACGATGTTATAAGTATGTAAATGCGTACAGAAAAGCACCCCGGAGCACATTGCATATGCTCCGGGGTGCTTGTGTTTGTTAGTCCTGAAACTCTACTTTGATGGCGCCGTTGCTGGTGCGGACGACCAGCTGCTTTTGTCCCTGGTGATCGTGTCCGCGCAGGTTATTGCCAGCGTTTGTGGTGCCGCTGGTTACACTGTACGCCGCGGCGGGGTGGGGCAGTGCGCCTGCGACGGCGCTGTTTGAAGTGGTCAGCGTCAGCGTCGCCGCGTCCAGGCCGCTGAAGCCAATGCGGCCATTGCTGGTGCGCAGGGACAGGGCGCCTTCACAAACCGCCCGGTCGCATTGGATGCTGCCGTTGCTGGTGTGCAGGCTGATGGCGCGCTTGGCACGCAAGTCCTCCAAAATGACCTTGCCGTTGGAAGTCCGCAGGTCCATTTCCCGGGCGGCACAGCGCGCCACGCTCATCTTGGCGTTGGAGGTCTTCAACTTCAAATCGCCCCACAGTTCAACCCCCGACATGGTGATGCGGTTGTTGCTGGTTTGCACCTGCAGCTGGGCGGCAAAGTCGGCTGGTACAGTTAAAGTAACGATGCTGCTGGGCGCGAACATCTGCCTAAGTCCTGCCAGCGACCAGGGGATGGGCTGGGTTTGCTCCAGCCGCAGGTGGCCGTCCTCCAAGGAGAAGTCCATCCGGTAGTTTTCGCTTTCCTCGAACCTCAGCACCACCTCATCGGCATTGCCTGCCTGGATGTCTACCTTCTGGTTGTGCACATGAATCAGCACGTCCCGCACCTGGTCGGCCCGGGCGGTCATCACCTTGATGCCGGGGGCCTGCGGGCGGGCAGTGCTGGCGGCATCCGGTGCGGGCGCCTCTATCTGCTGTGTTCTGCCTTGCAGCGCGCTGTCGCGTACCTCGCGGGCAATATCGCTAACTGTGCCCAGGGAGGCGATGACGTCGTCCTCTGTGGCAGCGCTGTCGCCGGCTTTGTCCTGTATCAGTTCATCAAAGTAGGCGCGCACATCCTCCTTTTCACTGGCGGATAGGTCGGCCAGCGCGTCCATCAGTTGGTTCAAAAAGTCTTCCCGTTTCATTTGTCATCCCCCCTAATAAAGTCGTATACCTTGGTCAGCTCGCCCCATTCCAGCAAGAAGTCGTGAATGGCCAGCTCGCCCCGTTCCGTGATGCGGTAATACTTGCGCAGCCTGCCGCTGTGCTCCTGCTTGTAACTGCTGACAGCGCCCGTTTCCTCCAGCCGCCGCAGCACAGGGTACAAGGTGGATTCACTCAACGGAATCAGCTCCTGCGCTTGCTTGGCCAACTCGTATCCATAGCTGTCACCCAGGGTGAGCAGCTTCAGCACACAGGCCTCGATAATGCCGCGTTTTAACTGTGCGTCCATGTAACCCCTCCTTTCAGACAATACTATACAACGAATAGTATCGTTTTGCAAGCAGTATTAACGAAATCTAATGTTTGGGTTTTTGTTGCGCCAAAGGTGCGCATTTGTCATAATGAACCGGAAATTGAGGAGGGTGTATGCGGCTTCAGAAATACTTGGCGTTATGCGGCGTGGCCAGCAGGCGGCGCGCGGAACAGTTGATATTGGACGGCGTGGTGGCGATCAACGGCGTGACCGTGCGGGAGATGGGCGTGAAGGTGGCCGAAGGAGACCGGGTGACGGTGTCCGGCCGGGCAGTATACCCGGAAACCGAAAAACGCTACGTGATGTACCACAAACCCATGGGGGAGGTGACCACCACCCGGGATCCGGAAGGGCGCCCCACGGTGATGCGGCACTTCAAAAACTACCCTGTGCGGCTGTATAGCGTGGGCAGGCTTGACTACGATAGCGAAGGCCTGCTGCTGCTGACCAACGACGGCGACCTCACCGAGCGCCTCACCCACCCGCGGCATGAGGTGCGCAAGCGCTACCTGGTGCAGGTGCCGGGCACCGTGGAGCGCGAAGCGTTGCGTAGCCTGCGCGCCGGCGTGCCCATCGACGATACGCTGACTGCGCCAGCCGAAGTGCGCATGATGAAAGGGCAGGAAGGGGTCACCAGCCTTCTGATTGGCATCCACGAGGGGCGCAACCGCCAGGTGCGCCGCATGCTGGAGGCCGTAGGGCACAAGGTAACCCGCCTGCGCCGAGTGCAGCTGGGTCCGCTGCAGCTGGGCGACCTGCCCAGGGGCCAATGGCGGGAGCTGACGGCGGAAGAAGTCAGCGCGCTTATGCGGGCGGCAGGGCTGTAGGCAGCAGGCTCAACTGACAAATCAATAGACGTAAAAGCGGGAGCTCACGATGAGCCCCCGCTTTTTAGTAGGTTAGTTTGTTATTGTCCTACGGTATCCCCAAAGCCCCATGCCAGCAGCTGCTGCCACAGGGGGTGGTCCTGGCTTAGCACCAACGTGGCGTTTTCGCCAAAAGAGCCTTTCAGCGCCTGCAAACTGCGCCAGAAGCTGTAGAAGGCCGCGTCTTCCTGATAGGCCTCCGCGTAAATCGCCAGCGCTTGGGCATCGCCCTGGGCACGGGCGGCGCCGGCTTGCTTAACCGCGTCACTGTTGATGATGCTGGCCTGCAGGTCGGTATCGCTGACGGCCATCTGGTATTCCTGCTCGCCTTCGCTGCGCAGCTGCTGGGACACCTTGGCGCGGTCCGCCTTCATGCGGTCGTAGGTGGTTTCCACGTTCG
>CAYFSN010000096.1:0-6843 GCA_964345845.1 uncultured Christensenella sp. | reverse complement strand
GCCGCCCACTGCGATATAGTACACTGAAGTTCGCAACTTTGCCCAGAGAAAAGGGTATGCCCAGGGCCTGGAAAGTGACTATGAAAAGGCGCTGTGGCTGCACGACTGGCTGATTTACAACGCCGACTACGACGAAAGCATGACCATCCACGCCGCCCGCGGCGTGCTGCTGGACGGCACCGGCGTATGCGAAAGCTATGCCCTGGCCTATCAAATGCTGCTGGGCGAAATCGGCATTCCCAGCATCTACACCGTTGGCTATGCCCGGGGGGAACTCCATGCCTGGAACCTGGTGCAGCTGGGCGGCGACTGGTACCACATTGACGCCACGTGGGATGACCCGGTCGGCGGCGGCAATGAGGGCTACGGTTACTTTGGCCTCAGCGATAAGCTGATGGGCCGCGACCACGACTGGACCTACCAGAACTATGTATTCCCCGCCGCGGACGCGGATGAGTACAATTACCTGGTGCGCGCGGGTGCCCTGCAGTTTTCCAGCGCCGAAGAGATGGACCAGGTGCTCAGCGAAGCCGCTGCAAACAAAGTGACCCCGCTTGAGTATATTTATCTGGGCGATGAACTGTACTTTGACGCCATGAATGAGGTGGGCACCTGGCTGAAGAACAACCGCAGCAAGTTTGGCATCGACACCTGGACGCAGCACGGCAGCCGTTTCACCGGCAGAACCGAAGTGACCTATGGTGCCTATGACGACTATCGCTTCTTTGAAGACGACGCAGGCCTGGGCCAGGCGCTTAGCGATGCCATGGCCGCCAAAGAAACCACCATCAAAGTGAAATACAGCGGCACCGACCGGTTCTACTTCCTGTCCACGCCGCTTCGCAACTGGCTGGAAAGCAACTACCGCAAGTACAGCGTAAAGGAATACTCCTACACCTATACGGACACCGACGCGGAAATCCAGGTGACGTACGGGGATTATTCCGACTACAGCACCTTTGAGGATGATGCCCAGCTGCAGGCGCTGCTGGCAGACGCCATCACCAACAAAACCGCGTCACTGAAGCTGTTTTACACAGGACCTGACGCCTGGTACAGCCTGAACAGCAAGCTGCTGACCTGGCAGTCTGAAAACAGCGAAGCTGTGCGCCAGTACTATGGCACCATCGGCGGGTTTGAGGCGGACATCACCATCGAGTACAAGTAAGTCGGGCATAAGCAAAGCAAAACGGAGCGGCAATCGCTGCTCCGTTTTTGTGTTCAGCGCGCTGAAGCTCAGCTTCGCGCACCGAAGATGCCGCGCCCCACGCGCACCAGGGTGGACCCTTCCAGGATGGCCGCCTCAAAGCTATCCGTCATGCCCATGGACAGGGTATCAAGCGCCTGTTTATCCGGGCAGCGGCTGCGGGCCTGCTCAAACAGTTCGCGCATGCCAGCAAACCAACGGCGGCTCTCGGGCGAGTTATCAAACGCCGGCGGAATGGCCATCAGCCCCCGCACCCGCACAGCAGGCATGCCCATGGCGCCCTCCATCAGCGGCCACAGGTCCTCTGCCGCGGCGCCAGACTTGGTGTCCTCATCGCCAATGTTCACCTGCAGCAGGATATCCTGCACGATGCCCTGGCGGGCGGCCTCTTTGTCAATGGCGGCGAGTAACCGGGGCGATCCCACGCTTTCAATCATCGCCACGTTGCCGACCACCCGACGCACTTTGTTGCTCTGCAGATGGCCAATGAAGTGACAAGGCTTTTCCCCAAAGGCATTGCCGGCCATGTGCTCCAGCATTTCCTGCATACGGTTTTCGCCGTACAAATCCACGTCTAGCGTGGCACTTTGCGCAATCAACTCCGCCGGGTGCCCCTTGGCCACCGCGCATAGCAGCACTTCCTCTGGCTTTCTGCCCGCTTGCCTGGCGGCATTCGCCATTTGCTCGCGCACCTGAGCGATACTGTGCGCCAATGTTTTCTGCTCGTCCGTCATCTTTCCATCTCCTGGTACGCGGCCCTGGGCCCGCCAATGTACTTGGGCCGTGTTCTGGCGCATAGTATCCGGGCTTCGCCGATTTTGTCCAGGCTTACCCGCACCGGCACCGCTACTCGCTTCAGGTGCATGCCAATCAGCGTGCCGCCGATGTCCAGCCCGGCATCCGCCAAAATACACTCCACCGCGACCGCGTCCTGCATATGCCGGAACGCCGTAGTCGCAAAAGCGCCGCCGGCATCCGGCACAGGAACTACATGCACAATCTCAAGGCCCAAGGCCATAGCCGTCTCCCGCTCCACAATCAGGGCACGGTTTAGGTGTTCACAGCATTGCACCGCCAAGCGGATTTTCCTGGCCGCCAGCAGCGGTGCAACGGCGCCCCACAGGGCCTCGGCCGCCTCCATGCTGGACCCCTTGCCAATGCGCTGGCCCACCATTTCACTGGAGGAACAGCCAATGACCATCAGCGCGCCTTCCTGCAAGTTTGCCTGCTGAAGCAATTCCCCCATGACCCGCGCCGCCTGTTCTTCGATATGCTTCAATGCGTTATCCTTTCTATTGCTCGTAACTCTGCATGCCTTACAACTGCACCGGCACCGCGCCGCGCACCTGCATGGTTTGCGGGGTCACCAGGCAATCAACCGCTTGCACCCCTACACCCGCCGCAGCTGCCTCGCGCAAAGCCAGTCCAAAGGCTGGGTGCATTCCGTCGTGCGGTGAAAACGCGCGCACCGGGTGCATCTGCACCACGAACAGCGCCATGGCACTGTGCCCTGCTTGCACGCATTGCTGAAGCGCCTGCAGGTGCTTTACCCCGCGCTGGGTCGGGGCGTCCGGAAACATGGCCAGGCCATTCTGCTCCAGTGTGCACCCCTTCACTTCCACATACAGGCTGAGCCCCTCAGCCTGCACATGAAAGTCCAGCCGTGAATTGTACCAGCGAACCTCCCTGCGGATGTCCGCCTGCGGGTAGCAGTGCATCAACCACTCGTAGGCCGTCTTGTTGGGGGCCTGGCTGTCGATGTTCACCAGCATATCCCCCTTGAAAACGGCCACCAGGTCGTACGCCGTCTTCCGCTGGGGGTTGTCAGCCAGTGCCAGCACCACCCGTGCGCCGGGCAGCAGCAGTTCTTTCAGCCGGCCCGTATTCTTTACATGGCACACCACCTGCTCGTCTTCCAGCGCGACAAGCGCTATGAAGCGATTTGGCCGGCCCACGAAGGTGCCGAGCACGGTGCGCGCGTACAATAAATTGCCGGGTGTTTGCATAAACCCATTATAGCGCAGATGCCGCGGCAGGCCAAACCCGCTGCAACAAAAAGGCTGTAAGGAGTTTATGCCTTACAGCCTGCATGGTTGGTTTGTCTACTCGCTGCGCCTGCGCCGCCAAATGGCGCTGATGCTCAGCATGCCCACAGCCAGTACCGTCAGGGCAAGTATGGTATGCGGGGTGCTGTCTCCGGTAGGCGGCAATTTGTAGTCATTGTAGAATGTTGCGCTTTCCATGGGTGTGCCGTTCTTTAGGTAGGTGATGGATGTCTTCAGCACACCACCGCCCGCATCCTGCACATTGGCGCGTACCGACCACAACGTGTTGTCGTACACAATGCTGGTTTTGTTGTCGTTCACTTCCCGCATGGTGTACATGTAGATGCCGGGCCGGCGCGCGGTACGCGCGGCAAAGGTGATGCTGCCGTCAGCCGCGTTGCCCACCGTATCAATGACGTTCCCGGGCTTATCAAGCAGTTGGAAGGTAAACTCATTTGCCGCCAACGCCTTGCCGTGCAGCACCTTCTGCGCCTTGATGGTAAAACTAGTGCTTTCATACGCGGGGTCGGAAGTGGGTGCAGGCGTTGCGGCCGCAGGGGTTACAGTTGGGGAAGCGGTTACCACCGGTGCCGTGTAGATGTTTGTAAATATCGCCTGCTGTGCGGTTACGCCATCCTTTTCATATGACAGGCTGGGCACCAGTTTGTCCTCAACATCATCCACCGTTACGCGCACCGTCCATACCGCTTTATCGTAGGTGACGTTGCTTTCGGTGCCTGCCGCTTCCCGCACGCTGTACAGGTAGACGCCTGGTTGGTTCACAGAACGGGCACCAAAGGTGATGCTGCCGTCAGCGGCATTCGTGGCCGTGTTAATGACATTTTCCACGCAATCAAGCAGTTCAAAGGTATAGGCGTTCTCAGTCAATGCTTTGCCTTCCAGTTCCTTCTTGGCTTGGATGGTAAAGTCAATGGTTTCATACACAAAGGGCAAGCGCTGATGGTAAGTAGTATTGCTCTCTACAACATACGGTTCACCCAGCACACTGGTTACCACCGCCGTATTGGCTATGAGGTTTTCCGCTGTCGCCTCGCCCTTCAGCACGATGGCTGGAATCCTCACCTGCACCCTTTCACCCATGCTCAGCTCATCCACCGCGAGCGAGAGGGTGTTACCTGTTTGGTTCATGGTGATGCGTGCCTGTGCGTCCGGCAGCGGCGCAAAGGGTTCCTCCCCAAAGGCGAACTGAACAGGCACCTGTGCATCCACCGCGAGCGCCTCCGGCAGGGTATCCGTCCATTCAATCTGCCCGATGGTTTGCTCAAACTCGCCTTCGTTTTGCAGGGCAATGGTGTACACAATGCCGCTGCCGATGGCCACATCCGCCGGCGCCTCCAGCGTGCCGCTTGGGACATCCGAACTTTTTTCCACAGTCAACGCCAGGGGACGAAGGTGAACGGTGGTCGGCGTGCTGACGCCCGACGCAGTTGCAGCGGCTCCGTCTTGCCAGAAGAACACAGCGCGACTATTGGCAACAGGGTCCTCGGCCTTCTGAAAATACGGCAGCACATTGTCCGGCGCCTGCATCACCAGTTCAACAACCAGGCTGCTTTGCGGGTCAGCATAAAAGTCTTCTCCCGCCGCGGTCTTGCGCAAGTCAAACGCAACGGCCTTCACGGCAGGAAAATCATCCCCAGGCTGGTACTGCGTCCAAGCAGGGCTCGCAAAGTTCGGCTGCACATTTTCAGGCTGATAGGTTGTGGCTACATAGACAACCGGCGCGAGCTCTTTGCCCGCCAGCTTTGTCAAGTCGATGCCCGTGAGTGTACCGAGCCAACCATTGGTTGGTGTAGCCTGCTCAATGTTCATCAGGAAGATGTTCCCGGCAAACTGCTCGTTGCCCCCAAAAACGCGGCGCAACTGGTAGCGGTACTCGCCGCTCTGCAAAACGGCCGTGTCCTTCACAAAAGCGAACTCTTCCGACGTTTTCACACGCAAATCCGCACGGGATTCCGCAATGTCAGCAGGCCTGGGCACCGTGACGTAATTCGTGCTGTACTGCATATCTTCCTGTGCTGCACCAATGGCGCTGAGCACGGGCTCCTTGGGAACATAAGGCGTTGAAAAGATGTAGTTTTCTATATTCTCATCCAGGAACACATATGCGCTGTCGTTGGTGACATCGCGGCCATGGTCAGCCTGATGGGTAGACTCGGCGTAGGCGTCAAAAGTTAACTTTGCCTGACTGGACGCCATGTAGGGCAACCCCTCCGCCTGCCACGCTACCGTCACCAAGTCCCTTAGCGCTATGTCGCTGGGGGTGCGCGTGACGGTGAAATCGGTTACTTGCGTGCCATTGACCTCCAACCTGATGCTATCCTCATTCAGCGTAAATGCTACTGGCAGCAGGTCGTGGAACCTGCCCGCTGAGTGATGGCCAATTTCGCCGGCTTCATACAGTGCTTCGTAGGTCTCCTGTGGGTATTTCCCAGACAAATTGCCATTACTTCCACCAATGGCGGTAGGGCTCAAGGAATAGAGCGCGCTGGTTAGCGAATACGGAATGCGGTACATGTCCATGCTGGAAATGTACTCAGTACTGCCGCGTTGTTTGCTGAATTGTGTCTTTGTCTCTATCCACCCCAGTTGATGGGAGAGTTTCGCCTCCTTGGTGATGTTAAATGCCGGCACCGCCCCTTCGCGGTATGCGCGAATGTCAGCGGTATTGTTGAGCCGAATGACTTCTCCGTCATGTTTGGTGACAAAGTCCCGTACCGCTGGCGTGCTGTTGATGACCAATGACCTGATGTGCATGCTGGGCACAATGCCAAGGGTGTTTGTCTCCACCGCCATTTTCAATGCCACGGTTTTCTCCGGCAACGTGTACTCGTTAAAGTACGTTGAGGTAATCATGTCGGCGCCGGCCAATTGCCAATCAGCATTTAGGGACGTTTTGTAGTACAGCCTAATGGGATAATCCTTGCTGTTGTGCGATTGGGTCTTGGTTCCGCCCTGAACAGGTGAGTAGGGATAGCTTATCGCCATACTCTCGGACAACACGCATTTCATAGTCCCCATCACCCAGCGGAAGGGTCTCTCCCCCCGCTGTCAGGGCCATGCTGTCGTCCACCAGTTCAACCGTATAGGCGTGTACGCCGTATTCCGCGCCTTCCTTTGTTGCCTCCCAGCCGATTATTTGTTTGGCGGTCACTTGCATCCAAAAATCTATGCCTTCCCCTATGGGCTTGCCGGCCTTGAGTACAGACGCCGCCCCGTGGAAGAAGTTCAGGTATGGATCCTGTGTGGTTAGTGCCTTGGAGGGCGTGTAAATGCCGTCAAGCGGTAATTCCTTTTCGGTAAAACTGAAGGTGTGGCTAGCCTTCAATTTCTTGGTCTCCTTCAGTACGCTATCAGATCGAAAAAGGCTTATTTCCGCTTCATTGACAATTGTCGCCGTAGGCACACCATCCACCAGTTCAAGCATTGTGTTCGGGTAGCGAACAACAACGGCGCCCCCCCCACGCCTGTTGCTCATTGCCTGCAACGCCCTGAACAAGCTTGTTGTAGGCGTCCGTACCGTCGATGAGGGTCGGTACGCTCGGCCAGCCTGCCGTATACTCAAACACTGTA
>CAYFSN010000095.1:2987-6934 GCA_964345845.1 uncultured Christensenella sp. | reverse complement strand
GTACGGTGGCGCGGCAAGCCTTTGCGTAGTGAAGGTTGCAAACCAGAGGTTTGCAGGTCGGCAAAGCCGACCGTGCCGGTCAATCCTGCGGATTGAGCGGCACGCCCCTAGGGTTTCATCGCCGTCCACCGCCCGGGAGCTCGTCGGGAATCCCTTCGCTCCCTTTCCGGGCCGCAAGCGGACCGGAGGCGTGCGCTACGGGTTCCCTCCTCTCACTTGAAAGACCACAGTCTTTCAAGTGGAAG
The DNA here is from genome assembly GCA_964345845.1 of uncultured Christensenella sp. Taxonomy (GTDB): domain Bacteria; phylum Bacillota; class Clostridia; order Christensenellales; family Aristaeellaceae; genus UBA1038. The sequence goes on along the minus strand of CAYFSN010000095.1, from coordinate 6,689 downwards.
GAAGCGTCCCGAAATGTACGCCCGCCGCGTCTCGCGGCGGAAGGAAATGGAGGGTACGCTGACGCGGTGGACGGCCCAAAGTCCAAACCATCGAAAACCTCAGTTTTTCGATGGGCTGAGAAGTGGCCGGGTTGTTGCTTGTGCGCCGTGGCGGCCTTTGTTATACTGAAAACACCAAAGTACAAACGCAAACAGGAGGTTTGGCATGAAACGTCTGACGGCCTTGTTGCTGCTGCTGGTGCTGTTGACGAGTACCTTGCCCGCCGGTGCCGCGAACTTTTACATCATTCCCGACAGCGACACCCGCCCGCTGACAGAGGCGGAGTTGTGGGAATGGCAGTATGACGCGCTGGCCTACATCCTCAACGAGTTTTTTGCCCGGCACGGTTTTCCGTTTGACCCGGACGGCCGCTTCGCGCCATGGTTTGGCCGGCAAAGCTGGTATCGCCTAAACCCCACGCTGACCAAGGCAGAATGCTACGACCGGCTCAGCCCGCTGGAATGGAAGAATGAGCAGCTGGTCAAGCAGGTGCGCCAGCAGATGCGCGACATGGGCACCAAGAACCCGGGCGGCAAAACCCTGCCGGATATGGAGCCGGATTTGCTGAACATCCCCGGCCGGTTTGAGGAATACCTGTTCACCCCCGGCCAGCGGCTGCCGGTGTACACCGGCCCCGGCACCCACTACCTGCGCGCCAACAACGGCAAGGCGCTGACCAGCACCAACGGCACCGTCTACGTGGGCGGTGTGGAAAACGGCTGGGTGCTGGTGCTGTACCGCACCAACGCGGGCGCCGCCAGGGTGGGCTACGCCGATGCGGCCACCATCAAGGATACAGTGTACACCGATGCGCCGCTCACGGTGCCCCAGCGGGTCACCATCCTGCGGGACTGCGCCGTCACCGATGACCCGGTCAGCGCGGGCGGGTCACTAGCGACCCTTCGCGCAGGCGACACCGTGCAGTACCTGTTCAGCCTGCACAACAACCGCGTATGGGCCTATGTGGAGGCGAACACCGCCCAGGGGTTGCTGCGCGGCTGCGTTCCCATTGACTGTGTCAACCTGCCGTAAGAAGGAGACGCTGATGAAAAACCCGATGTTCAAAACCTTGTGCTTGTTGCTTGCCCTGGCGCTGCTGCCGGCCATCGCTGTGGGGGAAAGCACCATCGCCCCTGAGCGCCAGCAGGAACTGCACCAACAAGCGCTCACCCTGACGGGGCACCTGGAGGCTGGTGAAGAAGAGCAAGTACTGGCCATGATGGATGACACCATGCGCCAGGCGCTCACCGGCCAGGTGGCCGGCATGTGGGCTACGCTGACCGGCTTGGGCGGCGACTACCTGGGCGACGGCGCCTGGCGTGTCAGCCATAAGGCGGGCTATGACGTGGTTGAGATGACGCTGAAGTTCAGCCGCATGAACCTGATGCAGACCACTTCCTTTGACGCGGACGGTATGGTGGCGGGGCTGTTTATCAAGCCCGGCGAGGTGCCGGATGCGGACGTGCCCCTGCCTGACGGCGTGACGGAACAGCCCATCACCGTGGACGCCGGCACCGGCTGGCCGCTGGAAGGCGTGCTGACGCTGCCCAAAGGCGCGCCCATCGCCGGCGTGGTGCTGGTGCATGGCTCCGGCCCCTCCAACCGGGATGAGGCCATCGGCGCCAACACACCCTTTCGCGATTTAGCCTATGGTTTATCGGCGCGTGGCATTGCCGTGCTGCGCTATGACAAGCGCACCTTCACCCATGGCGGGCGGATGGCGGCGGCTGAAGACTTTCCCCGGCTGACGGTGGATGAGGAAACCGTGCAGGACGCCGTGGCGGCGCTTAATCTGCTAAAGGGCAGGGAAGAGCTCAGCGGCAAGCCCGTATACCTGCTGGGGCACAGCATGGGCGCCATGCTGGCCTCCTACATCGGCGCGTCGGGCGGGGAGCCGGCCGGGTACATCCTGCTGGCCGGCACGCCGCGCCAGCTGTGGGAAATGAGCGCTGAACAAAACCTGCAGGTGGCGGAAGATTTGGCCCAGGCCGGGGAAACAACCCAAGCGGACCAAATTCGCGCCTTTGTGGACGCGGAATTACCCCGCGCGCAAGCGCTGAAAGACCTGACCGACGAACAGGCCCTGGCGGAGGGCAGCCAGGTGTTTGGCATGAGTGCCTGGTACCTGCGCCATATGGCGGGCATTGACGCCGCGGCGCTGCACCTGCTGGACCAGAAACCGGTGTTGGTGCTGCAGGGGGAGAGCGACCGGCAGGTGACCATGGCGGACTTCGCGCTGTGGCAGGACGCGCTGAAGGACCATCCCGACGCCCGGTTCATCAGCTATCCCGGGCTGAACCACCTGTTTGGCGCCTATCAGGGCGACGCCGTGCCATTTAGCCAGTTGGTGACCGTGGAGTACGCCCAGCGCACCCCGGTATCGGAGAAGGTGATACAAGACATCGCGGACTGGATGGGCGAACACGCGAAATAACACCGCCCCTTTAGATAGGATAGCCGCAAAAACCCGTCCTTGTGGGCGGGTTTTTGTGTGCATCGAAAACAAACGTGTTGACAGACGTCGAAATGAGGAATAGGATATATTCATCGAAGATACAGGAGGGCGCATGAGCAACACGCTGCCGACAATCGTTGTGCATCAGGCACCGCACTTATTTGCGGAGGCGATAGAACTGGCGCTGTCTTACTATATGGCACAGGCAGAGGGCGAAGACGCGGCCGCCGCGTGGCGGGAAGGGCACATCATCCGCCGGGCGGAGCGGTTTACCCTGCCTAAAGAGCAGATTGACAGCGCCTTTGCCGATGTACGCACCTACCTGCGCAGTTGCCGCGGCGAGGCGCGCCCTTTGCTTGCGGCGCAGCCCCAAGTGGGGGAACTGTTTCAGATTACGCTGTGCGCGTTGGCGGAGGACACGCAGTTGGAGCCCTTTTTGGCGTCCGCGCTGACGCTGGTGGACGTGGAAAGCAGCCGGCAGTTAACCAAAACGGTCTTCCTTCGCGGCTGTTTGCTGCACCTGTACGCCATGGCGGGGTTGGCGGATATGTCCCTGCAAGGCCCAGACGCCCAGGCGCAGTACGACCGCATCAGCGACCCGGAGCGGTTTTCCATGTCTGGCGTGATGCAGGCAGTGGACCTGGTGCAAATCAGCGACAGCCAGCGCATGGCGCTGCTGCGGTTTTTTCAGGACATCGACAGGTTTTACGAGCGCATTGCCCACCTATTGACCCGGCTGGAGGACATATGCATCGCGCACTATCCCCTCGTGGCCGACAGGTTTCAAGCCAAAGCCGCCTCGCTTAATCAGCAGCAGGAAGGCGCGCAGACCTTTCAATGGCTTACGCGCTTTGGGCTGGAGCAAAGCGCCGCCCGCCCGGATTGCCCCTTTCACCTGTGGCCGTCCATCATCGGGTACAACGGCTTGTCCATCCGGCAGGTGCAGTGGCACCAGGTGCGCCAGCAGGTGCATGTGGGGGTGCTGTTTGACGAACTTTCCCAATTGGAGGATGCGCAGCGCGCCCGCGAGGGCCTGACCCAGGAGCAGCTCAAAGCCCTGGCGGATATGACCCGCATGGGCATTGTGCGCATGCTGGCACAGCGTCCCTGCTATGTACAGGAGATGGCGGACAGCCTGAACCTGTCGCCGGCTACCCTCTCCCACCACCTGCGTGTTTTGCAGGGGGCGCTGTTGGTGTCGATGCGT
>CAYFSN010000095.1:0-2977 GCA_964345845.1 uncultured Christensenella sp. | reverse complement strand
CTACCATCTCAACACGAAAGAGTTGGCCGCCATGGCGCAAGACCTGAGCCTATTGGCCACGCAGCAGGAAGAAGCATGAACAGCACAGCACCACAGCGGGACCTGGTCCGCCAACTGATGGACAAAGACACACGCCGCACGTACCTGCATCCCCGCAAGCCCGCGCTGCGGCAGGTGCTGTGGCGCATGTACGTCCCGGTACGCAAAAGCCCCCGCATGGTGCTGGTGTCGGTGGGATACGCCCTCACCAATGGGGTGCTGCCGCTGCTTGGGGTGTTGGTCACCTATGTGTTGGTGGGGCTGCTTAGCAAGACAGGCACCACACCGCAAAGCATGCTGTTGGCCGCAGCCGTGTATGGCATGGCGTTCATGGTGTGTGGGGCGTTGAGCCAGCAACTGCTGTACCGCAACCATGCCTGGTTCGCCCGCGAGCGGCTGAAGCTATTATCGCTTCGCAACCTGAAGGTGATGACCATGGACTACGGCCTGTATGAGAACCCCTCCTTCATGGATGATATACAAAGCGCCAACTGGAGTTTCTCCAGCAACAATAACGGCTTGGAAGGTACCTTTCACAAGGTGTTTGAGATGGGCGGCACGCTGGTGTCCGCCTTGCTGTTGGCGGCCTTGTTAAGCACCCTTAGCCCGCTGGTGGCACTGTCTGGCGTGGTGGCCGTCATTGTGAGTTACGCAAGCCAAGCGCATGTCGGCGCCTACAAGCACCAGCGGCGGGAGGCGCTGATGCGGGTGAGCCGCCGCGTGGGCATGCTCAGCAGCCAGGCGGCCGACTTTCGCGCCGGCAAGGACCTGCGGCTGTATGGTGTGGCCGGCCGCTTTCAGCAGGTGTTTGAGCCCATTTTAGACGCCAACATGCGGCTGTACCGCGCCTTCACCAAGCGGGAGCTGCAGGTGTCCGTGCCGGAGAACCTGACCCTCATTGTGCTCGACCTGGTCAGCGCCCTGCTGCTGACCAGACGCTACCTGCAGGGCGCCATCACCATGGCTGAATTGGTCATGCTGATTAGCGCCGTGGTGCTGTTTTCCCGCGTCATGATGGAACTGGCGCAGCAGCTGTCCTTTGTCAAAACAGAAACCCTCTACGTGCAGGATGCGTTTGATTTCCTGGATGCCAACCTGAACAGCCTGGACGGGCAGGAGGACATTCCGGGGGAAGGGCCGGTGGCCGTCACCTTTGAGGACGTTTCCTTCCGCTACCCGGGCACAGAACGCCTGGTGCTGGAGCACTTAAGCTTTTCCATCGCTCCGGGTGAGCGGTGTGCCCTGGTGGGCCTCAACGGTGTCGGCAAAACCACCCTGGTGAAACTGCTGCTGGGGCTGTACCTGCCCTCCAGCGGGCGCATCCTGATAAACGGTGTGGATAGCGCCCATGTCCGTCAGCAAACGCTGTTCTCCCTTTTCGGCGTGGTGTTTCAGCAGGTGGAGCCCCTGGCGCTCACCATCGCGGAAACGGTGGCGGCGTCAGTGGATACCATCGACCGCGGCCGCGTGGAGGAGAGCCTCAAAACCGCCGGCCTGTGGGAAAAGGTGCAGAGCCTGGCAAAGGGCATGGACACACCGCTGCTGAAAATCATCCACGAAGACGGGGCGATACTCTCCGGCGGTGAAAACCAGAAGCTGATGATTGCCCGAGCGCTGTACCGGGAGCACACCCGCATGATGGTGATGGACGAGCCCACCGCCGCCTTGGATGCCCTGGCGGAGCAGGCCATCTACCAGCAGTTTGACGCCCTGCTCAAAGGGCGCACGGCGCTGTTCATCAGCCACCGGCTGGCAAGCACACGCTTTTGTGACCGCATTCTGCTGCTAAACGGCGGACGCGTTGCCCAGCACGGCACCCACGAAGAACTGTTACGCCAGCCAGGCCTATATCAGCAGCTGTTCACCACCCAGGGCAAGTACTACCAGGACCAGGGGGAGGACACGCCATGAGTGAGACCAAGGCGGCAGGCCTGCCGCAAGTGAAGCCCGCGCAGGCGCTGAAAACGCTGCTGAAACTCTTCTGGCAGGTGGATAAGGGCTATTATGGTGTCATGGTGCTGAAGGCCATTGTGAACAGCCTCAGCGCGCTGATTAACCTGGCCCTGCCAAAGCTGCTGATAGACGGCATTACCCAGGGGTGGACATGGCCCCGGTTTGTGCAGGGCATTGTGCTGTTCGCGCTGGCGAAGTTTGTCATCCTGCAAGGCCTCAGCTTTTTGACCCGGCAGGATAAGCTGCATGCCGAGTACCTGCGGCAGCGCGTGCCCATGGTGTTCGCCCAGAAGGTCATGCGGCTGAGCTATCCCCAGCTGGAGGACCCGGACGTGCTGGACTTAAAAGAGCGCGCCCTGTTTCCCATTACCAACTACGGCTCGCTGGATGAACTGCTCAGCATGGCGGTATCCGTGCTGTCCGGCCTGCTGACGCTGGGTAGCCTCTCCGCCCTGCTGTTTGGGTTCAGCCCCTGGTTTTTGCTGGCGATGGTGGTGCTATGCGTCACGGCCAGCGTGCTTTCCGCCCGGTTTATCAAGTTCATGATGGTGGAACAGCAACAGCTCATCCCCATCAACCGCCGGTACGGCTACTGGGCAAACGCCACGGACCAACCCCAGTACCAGCAGGAATACCGCGTCTACGCGCTGCATGGGGTCATGCATCAAAAAATCACCACCTATACGGATGAAATCATGACTTGGCTGGATAATCTATACAAGCGCCGGGGGAACAACGCGGCGTTTCAGGCGGCTATTACAGCCGTCATGCGCATGCTGGCCTACGGCTTTGCCGCGCTGCGCGTGCTGGGGCCGCAGTGGGGGCCGCAGATATCCCTGGGCGACTATTCCGTCATCGTCATGGCGGCGGAAAACTTCTTTTCCACGTTCACCCGGGCGGTTGAGGGGCTGTTTCAGTTCATCTCCAGCCTGCATCACCTGATGCCCTTTGCCCAGTTTATGCAGTTGGAGGAGGCCGCGCAGCC
>CAYFSN010000094.1:5319-6949 GCA_964345845.1 uncultured Christensenella sp. | reverse complement strand
ACGCCTTGGGCAGTCAGCTCACGCAGTGCCTGTTCGACGGCGGGCCGGTCGGATGCGTTGGTGACGCCCAGCCAACGGTCGGAGGAATGCAGCACGCGAACAGTGGCCTTGCCTTCCTTGAGCAAATCGCCAATGACGTTGGGCAGGTACATTTCCGCCTTCAAGGGGTTGGAGCGCGTGGCCTCCTCATAAAATTTGGGGAAGGCGGCTTCGATATGCCCCAGAAAGTCCGGCTGCAGGCCCCAGATGTTCATGGATACAGCGGTATCCTCGGGCAGTTTTCTGTAGTTTTCACCGTCTGTTGTAAACAGCGGGCCATCCACACTGGGGATGATATGGGTCAGTTCAACAATGCTGTCCAGATAGCCATTTTCATTCACCTGACAGTGTCCGCGGCTGACATATCCATTTTCTGACAACGTATTCTTCAGAGAAAAACCAACCATGGCATAGTCATCGGGCTGGCGCGGCGTGTTCAAGTAGCCGTACAGCTGCCGCAGTGCATCGCGGCCGTATAGGTCGTCCCCATTGATGGCGCAAAACGGTGCGTCAATGGCGTCCTTAGCGCAGAGGATGGCGTGCGCGGTACCCCAAGGCTTCGCACGCTCTTGGGGGACGGTGAAACCTTCAGGCAGATGATCCAGTTCCTGCATGACATAAGATACTTCCATCTTATCTTCCACGTGCGTGCCAACCAAACGCCGGAAGTCTTCATGAATGCGTTTGTTCACGATAAACACGACACGTCTAAAGCCAACCTGCAGCGCATCGTACAGGGAATAATCAATCAGGCTTTCTCCGTGCAGACCAAAGGGGGTCATTTGCTTCAGTCCGCCAAAGCGACTGCCGATGCCTGCCGCCATGACCACCAGAATGGGTTCTTTCATGGTTATCACTTCCTCTCCAATAGTGGCTACAGTATAGGACAACTCGCCGCGTTTTGAAAGCGCCGCGTTGCATGGATGCGGGAAATAGCGTAAAATCGAAGCATAAGAAATGACGGTAAGACAGGAGGTGGCTGTATGCGCCCTGACCAGGGGGAAGATTACTTCGACATCCAGGAAGAAAAGCAACTGGCTTGGCGAGACCGGTGGGAAATGTTTGCCGGCATGTCCAACTTTTTCAGCGTGGTGTTGGGCGTGGTGGTTATCCTGCTGCTCATTTTGCTGCTGGCCAGCCTGATTCATTGGCTTAGAAACGACATCATCGCCACCTTCACCATGATGAACGCGCGCTTTTAGCGGCATGCTGCATACAGATTGGCCAACCCTGCTGGATGCTGTGGAAGCATGTACGGCTTGCGTACTTCATCAAAGCATACGCAATAAGGTGCCAGGTCAGGGCAACCTGTCCGCCAGGTTGATGCTGGTGGGCGAGGGGCCAGGGCAGGAGGAAGACCGACAGGGGCTGGCGTTCGTGGGCCCTGCGGGCCAATTATTGACACGCATGCTGGCGGCCATTGAACTGGAAAGAGATGATGTGTACATCGCCAATGTGGTGAAGTGCCGTCCGCCGGGCAACCGTGTACCCACGCTGGACGAGGCGGCCATGTGCTTGCCCTTTTTGCGGGCGCAGTACGCAATGGTGCGGCCGCATGTGATGGTCTTACTAGGCGCTACGGCCTTGAAGG
>CAYFSN010000094.1:0-5309 GCA_964345845.1 uncultured Christensenella sp. | reverse complement strand
CATCACTGCTGCCCGGGGGAAATGGATACATCGAAAAGGACTATGGATGATGCCTACCTACCACCCCGCGGCGCTGCTTAGGGATCCCTCCAAAAAACGCGACGCATGGCATGACTTGCAGTTGGTGCGAGATAAACTGCAGTTACTGGAGGAGGAGCATGACGCTGGAATCACTGAATAGCAGATGGAGCGAAGCGCTGGCAGCTGAACTCGGAGTTTCCAAAGAGGCTTTGGTGTATGGCGAGGGCAACAGAAACGCTCCGCTCGTTCTGTTGGTGGGGGAGGCGCCCGGGGCACAGGAGACTATCCAGCGCAGACCGTTTGTCGGGAAGGCAGGACAAAACCTGAACGAGTTCTTGCGTGTAATCGATTTGCCGCGCGAGGGCATCTATATCACAAATTTGGTGAAGATACGCCCAACGAAGACGGGTGCTAGCGGCAGGCTGAATAACCGGCCGCCGACGAAAGCGGAGATACAGGCATTCCTGCCATGGCTGATGGAGGAGTGCGACCTGGTGAAGCCGGGCGTAATTGTTACCTTGGGCAACAGCGCGCTAAAGGCCTTTATGGGGCAGGAAGCAGTGATAGGCGAGTTGCACGGAGAACTGTCAATGGCGCCCAGCGGTTGGCCGGTGTTTGCGCTGTATCACCCCGCTGCGATTATTTACAATCGCTCACTTTCGGAGACCTACACACAGGACCTTCAGAAGTTGACAAAACATGTGAAACAAATGCCCAGAATATGATTGAATCCGACGTATCTGTGGTATAATCTGAACAGGAAAGGGGGGTATCGGATGGAGTTTATTGTCGCAAACCTGCCCATCGTCATTTGTGCAGTCATCGGCATCATTTTGTTGATTGTTGAGGTGTTCATGCCAGGCTTTGGGCTGCCCGGTATTGCGGGGCTGTTGCTGTTGGGCGTCAGCATCGTAATGACTTGGATGAGCCACGGCGCATACGCCGGACTGGGCGCGACGCTGGTGGTGCTCGCTATCGGAGGCATTGTACTGAGTCTGTCACTCAAATCAGCCACCAGCGGGCGGATATCCCGTTCCGCGCTCATTCTGAAGGACACTACGCAAACGCCCCGGGAAGAGCCGAAGTTAGAGAGACTGATTGGTGTAGAAGGGGTATCGCAGACGGTGCTTCGTCCCGCTGGCATTGCCCTGGTGGATGGGCAGCGCATCAACGTGGTTACCCGAGGGGAGTTCATCGGTAAGGACGAACAGGTCGTTATTGAGGAAATAGAAGGCGCCCGCGTCATCGTGCGGCGAGTAAAGGAAGCGTCATGAGGGGATTGGAGGGGTTGTTCATGCCAGAACTGTTAACTGGAATCATCATTGTAGTCGTCATACTCATCATCGCGGTTTTCCTGCGATACGTGCCCTTGGGTTTGTGGATTCGCGCACGGGCGAGTGACGTTCCGCTGACCATTATGATGCTCATTGGTATGCGCCTGCGCCGCATTTCGCCGCCCAGGATGGTGGATGCACTGATAACCGCTACCAAGGCCGGTCTAAACCTGACAGTGAACCAGCTGGAGAAACACTTCCTGGCCGGCGGCAACATTGAGCGCGTCATCAAGGCGCTGATTTCCGCCCAGCAGGCGGGCATTAGCCTCACATTTGAACAGGCGTGCGCCATCGATCTTGCGGGCCGAGATGTGCTGCAGGCCGTGCAGATGTCGGTTATTCCCAAGGTCATTGAGACCCCGCCGGTTGCTGCCATTGCGAAGGACGGCATTGAGATGCGCGCGAAGGCGCGGGTCACAGTGCGCACCAGCATTCAGCAGTTGGTCGGCGGTGCTGGCGAAGAGACGGTCATGGCCCGAGTTGGTGAAGGCATTGTAACCACCATCGGCTCCTCCGAGACCCATAAAGAAGTACTCGAGAACCCGGACAAAATCAGCCATACGGTGCTGAACAAAGGCCTGGACGCGGGAACCGCGTTTGAGATTCTGTCCATCGATATCGCTGACGTGGACGTAGGCCGCAACATTGGCGCGCAGCTGCAGATGGATCAAGCGGAAGCCGACCGTCGCATTGCCCAGGCCCGTGCCGAAGAGCGCCGTGCCATGGCCGTTGCCCGCGAGCAGGAGATGAAAGCGGAAGTGCAGGAGATGCGCGCGAAGGTTGTCGCCGCTGAGGCCGAGGTACCCCTTGCGATGGCGGAAGCGCTGCGCGGCGGCAAACTGGGCGTGATGGACTACTATCAACTGCAGAACGTGCATGCGGACACACAGATGCGCGATGGCATCGCCAAAGCAGCAGAACCCACCAAGGACGATAATCACGACCACCCCATTCAGAAAAAGTAACCCTTGGCTGTCCAGATAGCAAACGAAAGGAGACGGAACCATGGGCTTTCTTGAACTGATGATCATCGCCATCATTTGGATGATTGCTCGTGGCTTCAGCAGAACGCTGAAGGGGGGCATGCCCAATTTGAGCCGCGCTATCTCTGTGTTTAAAGAGCAGATGGAAAAGCAAGCGCAGGGGACTAAGCGCCCTACGCCCCCGCCTCCGCCTGAAAAGAAAACGGAACAAGAAAAGCAGCTGGATCAGCTCGTGATGTCGACCACGAATGCCGATAAGCCTGAGTGGGACAACTGGAAGAAACAGGATGAAGACTGGCACGTCATCAATGTTGATGAGCGGTTTTCCCCGCCAAAATGGGAGAGCAACAAGCCCGATGATGGGCAAGCAGAGCGGATGAGGCGTAGTGCACCCGAACCTGCCTATGGGCAGCAAGTGGCGCCGCCTCCTATAAGCGACAACCCCTGGGTGCAAGCAGTGGTGTTCAGTGAAATATTGGATGCTCCAAAGGGAAGGCGAAAAAGGCATTAGCGAGTGCACGCATCTGATAGCAGTCAACCAGACTGCTATCTTTCTTTTACAGTAACACAGGCTTGATGGCAGCATTCTGTTTGACTGTGCGTTTGTGTACTGGTATGATTCAAAGGCATAAAGGGCGTGATAGACGCACCTTTAAATGTAGAATGTAGTAAGGTGGATAAGCGTTTGAAGCACAAAAGAGTAATACGTTTTATTGGCGCTCTGCTGTTGGCGATTCTGGTACTATCTTTGTCTGTGACCGCTTTTGCGGAGGAAAAGTCCCTCACGGAGGCGCAGCTGGCCGAACTGACTGCTTCTCTGGCGGACGATCAGAAGGAGTTGCCGGTTGATGAGAAGTTCCGCGTGGCCGTGGATGCGCGCGACCTGTCGGTGACCCCTGGCTTGGATGAAGCATGGATGAACATCCTGTTGCTGGGCACCGATACGGGTGACTTGCGGCTTAACTATGGGCGTACGGATGCCATGATGGTACTGTCGCTAAATGTGGAAACGGGGGACATGAAACTGGTTTCCTTGGTGCGGGACCTGTTGGTGGACATCCCCTATATGCAGATAAAGAACCGCATCAACACAGCGAACGCCTTTGGCGGGCCGCTGCTGGCTGTGAAGACGGTGAACGAGGTGCTGGGCCTCAATATTCAGCACTACTGCTCCATTAACTTTAAGGGCTTTGAGGAAGTAATAGACGACCTGGGCGGTGTGACGCTGACACTGTCCGGCGGTGAAGCCGCAGACACGGGCGCGAAAAACACCACCGAGCCGCAGTTGCTGAATGGCAAGCAAGCGCTGAACTATGTGCGCATCCGTCGTCTGGATGACAACTTCGGGCGCAACGAACGCCAGAGAAAGTTGCTGGCATCTGTGCTTGGGCAGGTCAAGCAGAGCGGCTATGAACAGATGATGGCCGCGGTCACTGCGGGCTTCAAAGCAATTGCCACCAACCTAAGCACCAGTGAGGTGATTGGCCTTCTGCCGGTTGTGCTGAGCAGCTCCGGCCAGTTGGAGATGCTCAGTCTGCCGCGTACTGGTGAGTATCGCCTGGCGACCACGGAGGCTGGTGCAAGTGTGGTTGAATATGATGAGGAACAGCTCCGCCAAGCCTTCCATACGTTTGTGTATGGTGTGGCGGAATAAGGAGAAAGGGATATTTCATTGGTAGGTACATTTAGAAGAACATTATCTCTGTTACTGGTGCTGGTTGCCTTGATGGCCAACGTAGCTGCTTTAGCTGAGCAAACTGTAGATGCGGTTGCGGACCGGGGGATTGTTCCCCAAGGCAGGGATGCGGAAGGGCATTTCCCCAACAACCCAGTGGTGCCTGGGGAAAGCATGACCACCGGGCTTCCCGCAGATGGCACATACGTACCCATCCTTGTGAACATTGACAATGTGCAGGGCGCGTGGCCCCAATGGGGTATCGGCCAGGCGGACGTCATTTATGAGTTGCCTATATATGCCCACAGCATGACCCGGTTGATGGCCTTATTCACTCAGAACCATCCTGAGGAGGTTGGCCCGCTGCGCTCAGGCCGCGTCATGCATGCGGAAGTGCGGCAGGAGTGGGATGCGGGCTGGGCGTTTGCCGGTATTCAGAGCATGGCGGGTTCAAACGTCAACCAAGCGCTGCGGGACATGAACGCCAGACAAGGCGATATCGACCTGATATTGAACGTGCACGGCGGAAATTGGAGCCGTTTGTACCGCGACATTTCCCATCACGAAAAGCCGCATAATCACAGTTTCAAACTGCAAGAGGCAGCCGCGTCGGTGGCTGATTATCCATTCCCGCAGCGGCCTTTCCTGTTCGCGGATAACCTGCCCAAGGAAGGAGAGGCAGCTACTGCCATCCGCTTGTTGTACAACCGTGGGCGGGAGGACAGCTATACCAATAGCAGCTACACCTACGACGCCGCAACCAACTTGTACACCCGGTTCCGCGGCGGCAAGCCATATGTGGATATGAATGACCCTGATACCGCTTTGACCTTTAGCAATGTCATTGTACAGTGGACTGACCTTACCTTTAACCAGGGGCAGAACAATGCGCCATTGCTGACGCTTGTGGGAGAAGGCAACGCGGACATCTTCACTGGCGGCAAGCACATTGCAGGGTACTGGGTTCGCACGGACTTGGACAGCAGAACGGTGTTCTTTGATCAGGACGGGCAGGAAATACGCCTGCAGCGCGGTAAGACATGGGTGAATATCACCTCGCCTCGCTCCACGGCGGTAAAGTACGAATAAGATTACAAAACGCGTAATGGCGGCAAGGAGTGCCAATCGCTTCCTGCCGCCATCTTGGTTTTGGAGTAAGTAACAAAACAGCAACAAAACAAAAAGGCTTACCTGCTTGGTAAGTCTTTTCTTGGGACCAACATGGTAGCGGCGGTCGGATTTGAACCAACGACACTCCGGGTATGAACCGAATGCTCTAGCCAACTGAGCTACGCC
>CAYFSN010000093.1:0-7124 GCA_964345845.1 uncultured Christensenella sp. | reverse complement strand
CACGTTGGCCGAGCAGTGCATGCTGAACACGTCCTGCTTGGGCAGCACATAGTTCATCACGCTGAACACGCTCTTTTTGATTTCGCCGGCGTACTGGCTGCCGCAGATGATGACCAGCTTGCGGCTGAGGCTGACCAGGATGGCGGCTTCGCTGTTGACGCCGTCCACCTCGGGCACGCACTTGAAGCCGGGCGCCGCGATGATGTGAAAGTCCGGCTGGTAGTTTTTCAGTTCTTCTTCGGTGGGGCGCAGCAGCAGCTGGTGAATGAACAGGTTCTGGCTGGCCAGTTCGTTGACGATGCGGAAACTTTTGCGGTAGGCGGGGTCGGCGCCGGCAAAGCCGTCAAACACAAACAGCTCCCGGCCCTGCAGGTACGCGCATACCTTGCGGTAGATGCTTTCGAACTTATCCGCGCTGATGGGCACATTGACCTTGCCCCAGTCCACCTCGTCATGAATCTCCGGTTCGTCGGCGATGAAGCGGTCATTGGGGCTCCTGCCGGTGTACTTGCCGGTTTCCACCACCAGCGCGCCGGTTTTGTTCAGTTTGCCCTCGCCGCGGCGCAACGCATGCTCCACCAGACGGGGTGGGGGCAGGTTGCGCCAGACATTGGTGTTCTCGATGAGGCCAAGGTAGCTCAGGTTCAGGTCCGTCATGGTGCTTCCTCCTTATGTTCCATGCCCGTGGGCCGGGCAAATGTGCGTTTAGCGAAAAATCCCACCTTGTTTACTTCGTCACAAAAATAGAAATCCCTGCATGATTTGGTGGAAAATTGCAGTTTTTTCGTCAGGCACCGCCAATCCCCTCTAAGGCCTGTGGTATACTGCTTGTAAACGCCATTGTGCCGTATGAAGGGAGTGCCATGGAGCAGCATCACGGACACCGCGAACGCCTGCGGGCGCGCTTTGAACAGGCCGGGCTGGACGGCTTTTCCGACCACGAAGCCCTGGAGCTGCTGCTTTGCTATGCCATTCCCAGGCGCGATGTTAAGCCCATCGCCAAGGACCTGCTGGGCCGCTTTGGCGGGCTGTCCGGCGTGCTGTCCGCCAGCCGGGAAGACCTGATGGCGGTACCCGGTATCGGCGACAGCGCGAGCGTGCTCATTCGGCTGCTGCGCCCGCTGTTTCGCCGCTTTCAAAAGGACCTGCTTGCCCCGGGAGAACAGTTGTTGTCAGGTGATAGGCTTAAGGACTACTGCGCCGCGCTGATGACCGGCGAGCGGCTGGAAAAGCTGTACGTGCTGGCGCTGGACGCGAAGGGCAAGCTGCTGCTCAGCACGCTGATATCCTCCGGCGACGACGGCGAAACGGCCGTCTATCCCCGGCTGATTGTGGCGGCGCTGCTGCGGGCTGGAGCCAGCCAGGCGGTGCTGTGCCACAACCACCCCGCCGGAGACCCGACCCCCTCCAACGCCGACCGCGAGATGACCGACGCGCTCAAAGCGCTGCTTGTGCCGCTGCACATCCGCCTGGCGGACCATGTGGTGGTGGGGCACGATACCACCCTCAGCTTCCGTGAAAGGGGCTGGCTGTAATATGAACATGGGAGAAAAGAACCATTGGCTAAAAGAAACAGACGCAGGAGAAGAAGCCCGGTGATGGTGCTGGCAAAGTTGGCCTTGCTGGCGTCGTTGCTGGTCGCGCTCGTCTATGTGGGGCTATTTGGCTACCTGCTGTTTAAGCAGTACACCCTGCCCGACCCCGGCGACAAGCCCTACCAGGCCATGGTGGTGCTGGGCGCCCAGGTGACGCCCACGGGCGCGCCCTCCAAGCAGTTGGAGCTGCGCTTGGAAATGGCGCTGCAGCAGTACCGCAAGCGGCCCACCACCATCGTGGTGACCGGTGCCCAGGGGCGGGACGAACCCATGACCGAGGCCAGCGCCATGCGCCACTGGCTGACGGCCCGGGGCGTGCCCAACGAGCATGTGCTGCTGGACGAATCGTCCTTCAACACCCGGCAGAACCTGGAAAACGCCAAGAAACTGCTGCCGCCGGGTACAAAGGACGTGCTGATCATCACCAGCGACTATCACCTGCCCCGGGCGATGAGCCAGGCCAAAGACCTGGGCTTTGAGCCCCTGGGCCTGGGCAGCCCCATATTGCCGGAATACTGGCTGAAAAACCACGCCCGGGAGACCCTGGCGTGGGGGAAATACTTCGTCAACAAGTTCCTGCCGTTTTTGCCCATCGATTGACGGAGGGATACAGTGATCAACATAGACGCCTGGGTGAAACACTATCAACAGGCCATCAACGCCGCATTTCCTGACCGGGTGGTTCTCATGGGCCTGCAGGGCAGTTTTGCCCGGGGCGAGGCTACCGAGCGCAGCGACATTGATTTGGTGCTCATCCTGGACGAAGTGCGCTTTGATGACTTGGTGCTGTACCGGCAAACGGTGGAGGGGCTGGCGCACCGCGAGCGGCTCTGCGGCTTTGTGGCGGGCAAAGGGGAAGTAAGGGGTTGGAGCAGGTATGACCTGTTTCAGCTGTACTTTGACACTACGCCGCTGCAGGGTGCTTGGGATGACCTGGTGCCGAAGATGACCGCGGCGGATGGGCAGCAGGCCGCTCTGGCCGGCGCCTGCCAACTTTACCATGCCTGCAGCCATAACTTCCTGCACACAAAAAGTACAGAGACACTCCAATCGCTGTACAAGACAGCGTTTTTCACCATGCAGGCAGACCATTTCTGCAAAACAGGCACCTACATCAACAGCAAACGCCGCATGACGGAAGCCGTGGATGCGCAGGAGCAGCCGCTGATGGACGCCATCACAAACCCCGCTTTGATTGACGATAGCACCTTTGAGGCGTATGTCCGTCTGCTGCTGAATTGGGCAAGCCGCCTGATTGGGCGGTACGGCCCAGCACAAGCGCCCGCCCAGTAGCCATCACAGTACACATAAAAAATCCGCCAGCCTGTAAGGGACTGGCGGATTTTTTGTCACACATCTTCCACTTTATTCTGAAACTTGGCCTTCGTCCGGGTACATGTCCGGCTCCGCGGTGATGCCGCTTCTCTCCAATATCTGCTCTCTGTACTTCATAAAGTGGCTGATGAACCGCACGCTGGGCAGCGTATCGTAGGTGCGCTCCACGATGTGGCCGTCCGTCACTTCCAGAATCTGCGCGCCGGGGTAGGACGTCAGCAGGGGAGAGTGGGTGGCCATGATGACCTGCCCCTCTTCCTGCACCGCCCGGTGCATCAGCGCAAGCAGTGACAGCTGGTTTTCAAAGCTCAGCGCGCCTTCCGGCTCGTCCATCAGGTACAGCCCCCGGCGGATGAGCCGGCCGGAGAAAAAGCTGAGGAAGCCTTCACCATGAGAGCTTTTGAGCAGGTCGCGCTCGTACTGGCCCTCCATTTCGCCCAGGGTGCGGGCGTGGGGCATGCGGGCCTGGGACTTGGCCCACTCGCTGCGGCCGGCATATTCGCGCTCGATGGCGTCCAGGTCCTCCCTAGTTTCTTTCAGGATGCGCCGCCGGTCGTCCAGGTAGCGGGAAAAGTCTTCCGCGGTGAAGATGAAACTGCGCTGGGGGCGGGCGGTCATCGCCGGGCGAAAGTGCCGGGTGGCGGCTTTAAATGCCAGGGCGCGGTCGCGCATCACGCTGCCTTCACCAATCGTCTGCGCGCCCAGCAGGGCGGATATCAGCAGCAGCAGCGTGCTTTTGCCGCTGCCGTTTTCGCCGGCCAATATGGTAACACTGCGGGTAAAGGTCAGCTCTTCCAGCGCGCCCAGCACCGCTGTGCTGAAGGGATAATCGCTCTTAGATGTGCCGATGCCCCGCCGTGTGATGCTGCGCAGATAAATCACCGGGTGTCCTCCTTTTGCCAGCGCATCAGGCGCCTGGCGTCCTCCTGCTCCAGTTCCCTGCTGCCGGCCAGGCTCTCCAGGTGATGGGTCAGCTCGTGCTTGAGCACCCGGTCCATCTCCTGGCGCAGGGCCGGCTCCTCCAGGTGGGGGTACACCACCTGAAACGAGCCGTAATACAGCACAATGCCCCGGCCCATCACCGGATGCACCCGGTATTCGCCCAGGATGTATACCGGCGCGGTCTGGGCGCGGTGCTCCTTTTTCGCGCGCGCCACCACGCCGATGCCCAGGTTCAGCCTGTGGTACACGGCTTGGGGCAGCGCCGCTGCCAGTTCGTCCAGCAGGGTGGAGAAGCGCTCAATGTCCATCATGGGGTTATTATACATGCCGCGGGCCCATTTGCCCATGTCTGGGAACGCTTGTCACCCCGAACCCGCTGTGATACTATGGACAAAACAATAGGACTTGGAGGAAGAGGACATGCAGTTCACACATTATCAAGATCTGGATTGTCTGCACCTGCAGCGTATGCCCAACCGCACGACCGTGGTACCCTATCCGGACGCAGCCAGCGCCATGGCGGGGGACAGGGTGTCCTCTCCGTGGTTCCTGTCGCTGAACGGCGACTGGGATTTTTCCTTGCTGGAGGGCCCCCGGGCCATTCCTGAAGACCTGCGCGCTTTCAGCGACTATGGCCGCATCCGCGTGCCGGGCTGCTGGCAGATGCAGGGCTACGGCCGCCCCCAGTACACCAACGTCAAATACCCCATTCCCTACGACCCACCCTATGTGCCCGATGACACGCCGGTGGGGCTGTACCACCGCACGTTTGACCTGCCGGAGGCCTTTAAGGGCCGGCAGACGCGCATCCGCTTTGAGGGCGTGGACAGCTGCTTTTACGTATTCCTAAACGGTGCCTTTGTTGGCTTCAGCAAGGTGCCCCACATGCCGGCGGAGTTTGACCTAAGCGAGCACGTCAAGCCAAAGGACAACCAACTGCATGTGCTGGTGTTCCAGTGGTGCGACGGCACCTACATGGAAGACCAGGACAAGTGGCGCCACAACGGCATCTTCCGTGATGTCATGGTGCTCAGCTTCGGCGAAAAGGCCATCCTGGACGTGGTGGCGGACGCGGGGCTCAAACAGGACAACACCACCGGCACGCTGAATGTCACCGTGAAGGTGCAGGGCGCCGCCAAGGTGAACCTGAAGCTGTTGGACGGCGATACCGTGGTACATGAAAAGCAGGTGACCGTCAAAAAGGGCGAAGCCGTGCATGCCTTTGAAGTGCCGGATGCCCGCCGATGGACGGCTGAAACCCCGGAACTGTACGACCTGCTGGTGGAGATGGACGGCCAGGCCGAGCGCGTGCGCGTGGGCTTCCGCCGGGTAGACATCATCGACGGCGTGCTGTACATCAACGGCGTGGTGGTAAAGATTAAAGGCGCCAACCGCCACGACACCCACACGACGCTTGGCAGCTATACGCCGGTTGACTCCATGGTGCAGGACATCCTCAACATGAAGCGCTTTAACATGAACACCGTGCGCACCAGCCACTACCCGCCGGACGGGCGGTTCCTGGACTTGTGTGACGAATACGGCCTGTATGTGGTGGATGAGGCAGACCTGGAAAGCCACGGCGTGGTCTTCCTGGGCGACCGCAACCTCATCGCCGACGACCCCAAGTGGGAAAAACAGCATGTGGACCGCGGTGTTCGCATGGTGGAGCGCGACCGCAACCACGCCTCGGTCATCTTCTGGTCCATGGGCAACGAGGCCGGCCACGGCTGCAACTTCCGCAAAATGGCGGAAGCCATCCGCGCCATTGACCCCACCCGGCCCATTCACTACGAGCAGGACTACGAGGCCGACACCGCGGACATGTACTCCCGCATGTACACCAGCGTGCCGGATTTGATTACCTTCGCCAAAAAGCGCGACCCCAAGCCCTTCTTCCTGTGTGAGTACGCCCATGCCATGGGGCAAGGCCCCGGCAACCTGGAGGACTACTGGCAGCTTTTCTACAAGTACCCGCGGCTGATTGGCGGCTGTGTATGGGAGTTGGTCGACCACGGCCTCACCACCGAAGCGCCTGACGGCAGCGGCAAGTATTGGGCCTATGGCGGCGACTTTGGCGAGTATCCCCACGACGGTAACTTCTGCGTGGACGCGCTGTGCTACCCCGACCGCACGCCCCACACCGGGCTTATCGAATACGGCCATGTGCTGCGCCCCTTCCGCGCCCAAATGAAGGAAGACGGCCGGGTCACGGTGCGCAACACCCTCAGCTTTACCAGCGGCGACCGCTACACGCTGTCCTGGCAGGTAAAACACCTGGGCCGCCTGGTGTCCCAGGGCGAGCGTGCGTTCAGCGTCAAGCCCTTAGGCACCGTCACCTATAACCTGCCGTTGGGCGACTACCCCGTGGGCAGCGAACTGGTGCTGACCTTCGCCTTGAAGGAAGCTCAGCTATGGGCCCCCAAGGGCTTTGTGGTGGGCCAGGAGCAGCTGCCCCTGACCGGCGGCCAGGCTGTACATCCGCTGGCCAGCCCCAAGCGCGCCCTGGTGCTTGATAAGCACCCGGACGGCGTCACCGTCACGGTGGGCGAAGACATCTACACCTTCACCTACAAGGGTGCCGGGCTGACCACGTTGGAGTCCTCCGGCGCGCAGCTGCTGG
Organism: uncultured Christensenella sp.; assembly: GCA_964345845.1. Taxonomy (GTDB): domain Bacteria; phylum Bacillota; class Clostridia; order Christensenellales; family Aristaeellaceae; genus UBA1038. The sequence goes on along the minus strand of CAYFSN010000093.1, from coordinate 629 downwards.
AAAAACCCTTTACCTGCAACCTCTGGCGCGCCCCCACCGACAACGACCGCGGCTTTGGCGGCAACGTGGCAGCCAAGTGGGCGGAGTACGGCCTGGACAAACTGCAGGCGCGGGTGCGCAAGCTGGAGGCGAAAAAGCAGGGCGACGCGGTGGTGGTCACCGTGGATACCGTGCATGGCCCGGCGGTGTTCATCCCCATGCTGCAGATGACCCAGGTGTACCGCTTTGAGCCCACCGGCAAGGTGGCGCTGGAGGTGACCTACACCCCCTATGGCGACCAGCCGGACGAGGTCAAGAACGTGTACCTGCCCAGGCTGGGCCTGCGCTTCCAGATGCCCAGGCGCTATGAAAGCCTCACCTGGTATGGCCGCGGCCCGCATGAAAGCTACCCGGACAAGAAGCTAAGCGCATTGGTGGACCTGTACCACGCGGATGTGGCGGACACTCACGAGCCCTATGTGTACCCACAGGAAAATGGCTCCCACTGCGACACCACGTTTGTGGCCATCACCGACCGGGAGGGCAAGGGCCTGCTGATTGCGGGGGAAGACTTCTCCTTCAGCGCCCGCCACTACACCCCGGAGGCGCCGACCACCGCCACCCACACCTACCAGCCGCAGCTGGACGAG
>CAYFSN010000092.1:0-7225 GCA_964345845.1 uncultured Christensenella sp. | reverse complement strand
TGATGCCCTTGAAGGGGTCCTTGCCGGTGATGTTCTTCACCGCGTCCTGCACCGCAGGGATGCGGGTGGAGCCGCCCACCAGGATGACCTTGTCAATGTCATTGGCGGTAAGCCCAGCGTCCTTGAGGGCCGTCTGCATCGGGCCAATGGTGCGTTCCACCAGGTCGGCGGTCAGCTCGTTGAACTTGGCGCGGGTCAGCGTCACGTCCAGGTGTTTGGGGCCGTTGGCGTCCGCGGTGATGAAGGGCAGGTTGATGTTGGCGCTCATGACGCCGCTTAGCTCAATCTTCGCCTTTTCAGAGGCTTCCTTCAGGCGCTGGTAGGCCATGCGGTCCTTTTTGAGGTCAATGCCGTTTTCCTTGCGGAAGATTTCGGCCACATAGTTGATGACCCTGTCGTCAAAGTCGTCGCCGCCCAGCTTGGTGTCGCCGTTGGTGGCCAGTACTTCAAACACGCCATCGCCGATTTCAAGCAGGCTTACGTCAAACGTACCGCCGCCCAGGTCGTATACCAGAATCTTGTGGCTGTGTTCCTTGTCCAGGCCATAGGCCAGGGAGGCAGCCGTGGGCTCGTTGATGATGCGCAGCACTTCTAGCCCCGCGATGCGGCCGGCGTCCTTGGTGGCCTGGCGCTGGGCGTCGGAGAAGTAGGCCGGCACAGTGATGACCGCCTGGGTCACGGTTTCGCCCAGATAGGCTTCGGCTTCCTGCTTCATTTTCTGCAGAATCATCGCGGAGATGTCCTGGGGGGTGTACTTCTTGCCATCGATGTCGATGGTGTAGTTGGTGCCCATTTCCCGCTTGATGGAGGAGATGGTGCGCTCCGGGTTGGTGATGGCCTGCCGCTTGGCAATCTGGCCTACCAGGCGCTCGCCGTCTTTGGCAAACGCGACAACCGAGGGGGTGGTGCGGCCGCCTTCAGCGTTGGGGATGACGACCGGCTCGCCGCCTTCCATAACGGCGACAACAGAGTTGGTGGTTCCAAGGTCGATACCGATAATTTTAGCCATGTTCTTTCCTCTTTCGTTTCTATGTAAAATTCGTTGCTTGCTTAGTTGGTTACGCCACGATGACCTTCACCATGGCATGCCGGAGTACGTTTTCGCCCATGCGGTAGCCTTTCAGCATGACCTGGGCGACGGTGCCGGGCTCGCCCTCTTCGGGTGTGCCTTGCACCACGGCGTCTTCCCACTTGGGGTCAAAGGGTTCGCCCACGCGGTCAATGACCGTCACGCCGCGCTTTTCCAGGGCTTCCAGCAGCTGTTTTTGTACCAGCCGCACGCCGCTGCAAAGCGATTCGTCGGTGCTGTCCACCGCCAGGGCGCGCTCCAGGTTATCCAGTACCGGCAAAATGGTCTTGATGAAGCTGGCCGCACCCTCGTCGAAGGATTCACTTCTGACGGAGGCGTTGCGCCGGCGGAAGTTGTCAAAGTCTGCCTGCACGCGCTGGGCCATGCCCAGGTATTCGTCGCGTTTTTGTTCCGCCTCCTGTAGGCGTTGTTCCAGGCCGCTGTCCGCGCCGGTTTCCGGCTCCTGCGGCTTTTCCTCGGCCGTTTCCGGTGAGGCTTCTTCCGCCGCGCGGTTGTCCGGCTTGGCCTTGGTCTTCGGGTCGTGTCGTTTCATGCGATGTTGCTCCTTCGGGTGGTTAGTCGTTGTCCCTGGTCAGTATATGGCTTAACGTGCTGCCCGCCGACTTGAGGATGCTGAGCACCCTGGGGTAGGGCATGCGCGTGGGGCCGATGACCCCAATGGCGCCTTGGTGTCCGCGCCCCACCTCATAGGAGGCAGTGACGATGGACAGGTCTTCCATTTGGGGGATGCCGCTTTCCGGGCCAATGCGCACGGTGACGCCGCGGCCCGCGTCCTCCTTCAGCAGGCCAAGCAGCTGCTCGGTCTCGCTGAGGGCGCCCAGCATATCCCGGGCGCGCCGCACATCCGAATACTCGGGATGGCGCAGCATGTGGTGAGAACCCGCGACCCGTAAACTGTCGCTGGCGGATTGCCGCTCCAGTTGGGCGGCCAACTCCGCGATGCCATCCAGCACCTGCGGATCCCACGGTGCGTTTTGCGCGTAGCCCCGCAGCATCTGCTGCGCTTCGCGCAGCGTTTTGTTGCGCAGCCGGTCGGACAGCATGCGGCTGATGGCAAACAGGGCCTCATGGTCCAGCACGTCTGATACATGCAGGTGGCTGTCGCGGATGATGCCGCCGTCGGTAACCACCACAATCAGCGCTGACGCGCGGGTGATGGGCACCAGGTGAAGGCTGAGGATGCGCAAATCTTCCTGCTTGGGCATCATGACCACGGCGGCGTAGTTGGTCATATCACTCAGTACGTCCGCCGCCGCCTGTACCACGTCGCTTAGCTGCTTGACGCGGCTGAGCATTTCGCGGTTAATGCGGGCGCTTTCGCTGGGACTGAGGGTGTTCTTGCCGTCCAGGCCATCCACATAGAAGCGGTAGGCGCTGGCGGTGGGTACCCGCCCGGCGGAAACGTGCGGCTGCTCCAGGTAGCCCAAAGCCGTAAGGCTGCCCATTTCATTGCGAATGGTGGCACTGCTGAGCTCCGCCAGGTACTTGCCGCATACGGTGCGGGAGCCAACGGGGGCTGCGGTTTCCACGTAGTCTTCCACAATGGCGCACAATATGCGCCGCTTGCGTTCGTCCATCGCCGTGCTTTTTGCGCCGGCGCTGCCCGCCTGCTTGCCCTTGCGGGCCGCGGGTTCGCGGTCTGCTCGCATTGCCTCAGTCACTTCCTCACCTCTTTCCGGCTGTTAGCACTCTCGATGGTCGAGTGCTAACCTGTGTTAACGATACCATGCTTCCACTAGGGTGTCAAGGGTTTTCTGACATTCTTTTTTGATGCTTTGGTTAGGCTGGCGCTGGGTTAGATTCTACTATATTACAGGGGCACGAGAGTGTGTACCTGGACACAGCATAAATTGGATTGAAACAAATACTGGAATGGTTTGCTTCTCGGTTTTTCGGGTATGCTGTTTACTGAAGGCGAGAGCCGAGGAATGAATGGAGGAATGGATAGATTATGAAAGCAAACGTTGCCAAGCTGCTCAAAGAACAGGTAAACAAGGAGTTCTTTGCCGCGTACCTGTACTTGGATTTTGTAGATTTTCTCATCGAGCGCAACCTCGATGGATTTGCCCAATGGTACCGCGTGCAGGCCCAGGAAGAACTGGACCATGCCCTGCTGATTATGGACTATTTGCACCACAACAACGAATCCGCCGACTTGCAGCAGATTGACAAGCCCAACTTCACCGGCGAGACTGTCATGGACGTGCTGAAGGCTGGCCTGGAGCACGAGGAATATGTCACCGCCTCCATTTACGAGATTTACGCGGCGGCGACCAAGGAAAAGGACTTCCGCACCACCCAGTTCCTGGATTGGTTTGTGATGGAGCAGGGCGAGGAAGAAGCCAACGCCCACGAGCTGATTGGCAAACTGGAGCTGATTGGCGAAGACACCAAGGGCCTGTACATCCTCAATGGCGAGTTGGGCACCCGGGTGTACACCAAGGAAACCCCCGTTATCGGTTAACACCCCTTAACCCCATAGCGCCGGGCAAGTTGCCCGGCGTTTTATGTGCGGGAAAATGTACGCTGCGATGTGCTATGTGCCGCCGCGCCCGGAGCAGCCGATATGCATTGCGCGGCCTATAGGTGTAGTGCCAGGTCATCACTGTAGAATAACTTATACAAAGTGTATAAAATGAATGTAAATACTGACCGGTTGCAAATCAACAGCCTTTGGTGATATAATGCTTCATATACTTAAAGGAATGCGAAAAACAACTCGCATCAGAGGTGCGAGCGGCTTTTCGCCTTGAACCATTTCAATGTTCCGTGCAGGCTTTGGTGTAAAGCACGTCAAACAGCAAGGGGTTCCATGAAGCGGATTGCCGAAACTCATTTCATGCCGGGGCGCCTGCAGACCAAGCTGCGCAGCGTGCCCTCTTTTGGCGCGACAATGATAGCTGGCCCTTCCGGCTACGGCAAAACCACCGCCATTCGGTGGCTGGAGGAAACGGATCCGGAGGCCGAATTCCTTTGGTGCGAAACGGCTTGGCGGGACGCCGAAAGCGGATGGAAGAGTTTCTGCAAACTTGTCGCTCGGTTTGACAACCAAAGCGCGGAAGCGCTGTTGCCCCTAAAAATCACCAGTGGCGATGAAATACAGGCTGCCCATATGCTGCGTCGGCTGAAGTGCAGCACGCAGCGACGCGTATACCTCATTGTGGACGATGTGCAGCGCCTGGCGGGCATGGTGCCGGCGATATTGATTACCGGTCTGATGAGCCACAGTTGCCCGCAATTACGGGTGATTGTGGCGGGCACTGGTTTTGAACTGCTCAATAGCGCCAACCATGTCATGCGCGGCACCCTCTGGATTAATCGGGAGGACCTGGAGTTTCTGCAGGACGACATTGTGGAAAACTTCCGAGCCGCGGGTGTAGAACTGACGGTGCAGCAGGCTCAGGCCATCTACCTTGAAACAGGGGGATGGCCTGTTGCTGTAGCGGCGCATCTGCAAAGTGTTCTGTTTGATGGGGGCACTGAGGGCGTGCGCATGGACGAACTGCTTGGGCGCATGCTGTTTGACCGGTTGACAAAGGCGCAGCAAGAACGCTTGCTGGCCATATCTTTTTATGAGGAATACGCGGAAGCGGATTTGTGCGACCTGTGGGGCATTGACAGCCTGCAGTTGGATGACTATACGCTGCTGTCCATGGTGCCTCTGCTGATGATTGACCAGGGCGCCGGCATCTGCCGCTCACCGCTGCCGCTTCGGCAGTTTTTGCAGGAGCGGTTGAAACACGCGCCGGATGATGTATTTCATCGTGTGAACATGGCGGCAGGCAACCGCTGCGCCGCGCGCGGCAATACCGCACGCGCGGTAGGGCGGTACTACGCTGCGAAAAACTATGAAGCCATCCTGTCGTTGGACCTTAAACTGCTAAGCCATACCATGATTGATGGCACGCCGTTTTGTGATATCGCCCGGGAAATCATCCGCGAAGCGCCCATGGAACTCAAACAGGCACACCCCATCTCGCTGTTGCGGCTGGCCTACCACCTGTTTGGCTGCGGTGACCGCGTGGGCTATAGCGTAGCCATGGCTCAGGCAAAAATCTTTATGACGCCGGAGCAATCTCCCCAGTTGTATGGGGAGTGGCTGCTGGTATCCATGTTGGCGCACATGCCGGACATCGCAAAAATGCATGATGTGCTGCGGCAGGCGAAAAAATACCTGACGGTACCTTGCCGCTCCATCCCCGCGGAGGAACCATTCCTGTTTGGTTGTCCCTCCTTTGGTTTTGTGTTTTACGATGTGCCGGGCGAGGGGGAGCTGGTCGGGCAACGGCTGGAGGCTTGGCTGAAAGACATGCGCCAGTTGCAGGGCGGGCTCTGTGGGGGCGCGGTGCACCTGTATCGGGGTGAACTGCGCAGCATGCAGCTGCGGCTGCCCGAAGCCCTGACCCTGGCGCATACTGCGTCTTCCCTGGCGGAGCAGGAGTCGCAGCTGAGCATGATGTTTGGCGTATCGCTGCTCATGGCCCGCATCGCCATCGTGAAGGGCGACCATGACGGGCTGAAAAGCGCCCTGCACATGCTGGATGAACAAAAGCGCCAGTTCTCGCCCTCTGCGGGTGCTGACATGTTCCAGTTCATTTATACCGCGGTACGGTCACTGATAGTCTCTTTGGCTGTCATGCGCGGCATGGAACCAGCGCAGAATGACCCTCCCAGCGCGCCGCCGCGGGGCGATTCTGTCCTGGCGCAGATGTCGCTGCATGTGCGGGTGGTGGAGAAACTAAAAAGCGGCGAGTTGTACGGCGCCATAGGAGAGATGGAGGCTATCCTCAGCCGCGGGCGGGAAGCAGGCACGGTGACCTTGCTTGCCACCCACGGGGCGCTCGGCGTGGCGCACACGCTGATGGGCAACCGGCAGCTAGCAGTGGATAATTTCATACAAGCCTTTGAACTGGCCAAGCCCGACGGGCTCATCGGTTTCCTCATTAACTACGTCGATGAACTTCGGGAACTGCAGCAAGAGCCGGCGATGAAGCCGTGGCTCCCCTTCTTAAGGAAGATATTGGCGCACTCCGCCGCCATGCGGGAAGAGCGGCGCCTGCAAACGCACCCGATGCAGCAAACCCGCTATGAGTCCATCCTCACCAGCAGGGAAATGGAAGTGGCGCAGCTGGCAGCCAAGGGCCTTCGTAACGCAGAGATTGCCAAGCAGTTGCACGTCACGGAAAACACGGTCAAAAAGCATATGCAATTCATTTTTGCCAAACTAGGCATTGATCGCCGGTCCAACCTGGCAGACAAGTTCAACAATCCATAAATTGGTTCTTTTTTCCCAAAACCATATACCCGTTTTGCCAAGCGAAAAGTAAGTGAAACTATTATTTAATAGTTTTGAGACATTCCTACTACTTTTTGGCCATTAAGGCACCCGAAAAATACTACTAAAGGGTAATTTACGCCTACCCCTCGTTTGCCTATATTCACTATTAACCAGAGTTTTGTTCCGCGTTTGGAGGGAAACACGGGAAAACTCCCACATGGTGAATGATGTAAGGTCGCGAAGGGCTGGGTTTACACAGGTCGCGCACCCAAGAAGCGCATATCAGTCCCCGCGAAATCAAGTCAAAACAGGGTTTTGATTACTGAAGGAGGACTACCATGAGAAAGTCGCTAACCGCTACAAGAATGCTTACGGTACTGGTCGCCCTCAGCATGCTGCTGATGAGCGCCCCCATTGCCAGCACCCAGGCGTCTGCCCCGGCGCTGGAGACCGTACTGGCCCAGTCCTACGCTGGACGCTCAGCGCAGGCCTTTTTTACATTGACCTCGGCAGACGCCGGTCAATTCGGTGCCAGCCTGTCTGGCTACGATGGCCTGACATACACCCTCGCCTGGCAGCGGTTGAGCGGCGAGTGGTTTGACCTGGACAGCGCCGCCATGGCCGCTAACGAAGGCACCCTGAAGGGGGCATATCGTCTGGCCGTCAACGTGGTTGCCGCCCCCGGTGCTGCCGGCGGTCTGGTAACAGACGTGTACGCTGTGCAGATGCCAGCGCCCCCTGCGCCTCCCGTGCCGGCCCCCGAACCCGTGGTGGTGGAGGAGCCTGTTGTGGAAGCGCCCGCGCCGCAGCCCGAGCCGGCACCCGCCCCAGTGGCGGCAGAGCCCGTGCCGCAGCCC
>CAYFSN010000091.1:1694-7497 GCA_964345845.1 uncultured Christensenella sp. | reverse complement strand
TAGTTGTTGAAGTTGACGCCGTTGTTTTTGTAGCCGGAGCAGTGGGAGAAGATGACCTCAGGATATTCGTCGGCTAGTTCTTCCATATAGTCCATAAAGCCCCAGGAGTTGCCGAAGATGATGTGGCAGCCAGCATCCACCAATTCGCGCAGGGCGGTTTCCGCTTCCGCGTTTTCGGCGACATTGAACTTGTAGAGCATCTGCTCATCCTTCAGGCCCATGGTTTCCTTCATGCCTTCCAGGCCGTTGTAGTGAGCGCCGGTGAAACCGTCATCTTTTTGGCCAATGAAGACCGCGCCAACTTTGATGTCCTCGGTTGTAACCGCCGGGAATGCGCTTTCTGCCTGGGCGGGCACCATTGCCAGCACCATCAACATCGCGAGAATCAGAACCCATGCTTTCCTGACCATACTTTCCTCCTGTGGTGTATATTGTTTCTCTATTCAGCGGTTTCAAGGAGAATGCGCCCGTCGCGAATCTCCTTGACCACTGCCAAAGACAGTAAGGGGATACCCTGCTCACGCAGTTTGCGGCCGCCCTGCTGAAAGCCCTTTTCGATGGCGATGGCAACACCCACCACGGTGCAGCCCGCTTGCTCACACAAGGACATCAGGCCGGCCACCGCTTGGCCGTCTGCCAGAAAGTCATCTACTATCAGCACACGGCTGCCCGCTGGCAGATAGCGGCGGTCCGCGCGCACAGTGTAGTCGTGTTTGCGGGTGAAGCTATGGACCTGAGCTTCGGCCATGTCGTCACTTTGGTTTGCGGCTTTACCCTTTTTGGCGAATACCAGGGGGATGCAGTCAAGCGCGTGAGCGGCAGCCAGACCTAAAGCAATCCCGGATGCTTCGATGGTCAGGATGACCGTAGGCTCAGCCTCTGCGAAGCGCTCCGCAATGGCCTGTCCCATCTCAAACATCAACCGGCTGTCAATTCTGTGGTTCAAGAACTGATCCACCTTGACGATGCTGGTGCCAATGCCCTGTCCCTTTTCCATGATGGACTGCTTCAGCGCTTGCATGCATCCTCCAAAACACGAACATTAAATCGAAATCCGAGAAAATCATACACCATTTACAGGGCGTTCGCAAGCCCTCAACTAAACGGGTTTAGCAGTAGACTCCAGTTTGCTGCTATACACTTGTCACCATGCCTTACTCGGGATATAATGACGAAAATCAACAACAGGGGAGCGCAATGCAGGAACTGGGCTACAGGAACCGCAGAAAGGGACGCAACAAAACCGCACGGCGCAGCACGCTGATTCGGCGGGCGATGCTTGCGGCTGCCTCCTTGCTGTTTGTGGCTGCCGTATGGATGCTGATTGACTATGTGCAGCAAGGCAGAGCCACCAAGCAGACGCAGCAGGAACTGCGCGCTGAGGTGGACAATATGGCCACACCCACCATAGCGCCCATCGAGCCTACGCCAGATGTGCAACTGGCAGCAGTTGCCGCGCTCGTGCAGGAAACGGCCGCCCCGCAGGTGACCCCTGTACCGATGCCTACACCTGGCGCCGCCATGCTGCCGCAGTTTGTGAACGTGCGCTCCAAGAACACTGATATGGTAGGCTGGCTAAAGGCGGATGCCTTTGAGGCCATTGACTTTCCCATTGTGCAGCGCGACAACTGGTTTTATGTGGAGCACGACTTCTACCGCCGTCAGAATATTGCTGGCACGGTCTTTTTGGATGAAGCCAACAGCATCCTGCCGCAGGACCAGAACCTGATACTGCATGGCCACAACATGAAAAACGGCACCATGTTCGGCAAACTCGCACGCCTGCTTGAGCGGGACAACATGGCCAGCAATCCGTTTTTCACGTTCAGCACGCTCTATCTCAGCGAAGTATACGTGCCCTATGCTGTAACGATTACCTCCATCGACCCCTCAAACGCACAATACTTTAACTTCCTGATGCCCCAATTTGCGGCAGAGGAATCAGCGGATGCCTATACAGGCTGGCTCAGGCAGCGGTCACAGCTGCAACTGCCCGTGGATGTCAACGCAGATGACCGCTTGCTGACATTGGTTACCTGCCATGGCAATGAGGACAGCGAGCGGCTGATTGTGGCTTTGCGCGCGCTGAGGCCCGGTGAAGACCAGCAACAGTTGGCACGCGCTTTCATGGAAGCAACGAGCAAAAACCAGTAAAGAAGCTTGACATAATTAAACACCCCTGGTTCTGGCCAGGGGTGTTATTGCGTGCGGCGGTTAGCGGCGAATGGTGACGTCAAACTCTGTGCTGCACTTGGGGCAGCGCACGTGCATTGTGCCGATGTTCTTCCTAAGCCGCAGCGTGGTCTTGCAGTTGGGGCAGGGACGGTAGCGGTGCGTGTCCCGTTCGCGGAAGCGGTTGCGCAACTGCAGTACCTTTTTCTTCATGCCATCCAGCCATACGATGTAACGCTGGTTCTCCGCGGCGCGCTTTGCGGTGTTGCGCGAAAACACGCGGAACATGGAGTAGGCGAACACGCCCAGCGATAGAAAATAGAACATACCGCCAGGCACAAACAGGTTCAGCACCATGAACACGAAGAAAACGACCAACAGCCCCCGGTACAACTGATCCGGACCATATCGGCCCTGCATGAAGCGCATGAACCACGCTTTTAACTGATTAAGCACATTGCCTCCTTCTTAACAGCGGCAGCACAGCCGCGCCAAACACAACCCCAAACACAGGGGGCTTACACCGCCGAAATTGGGCACACCGAAGCCCTGGCTGCGCGTAGTGTATGTTTGTGCGCCAGAGCGCATTTGCTGACGCAGTTGCTGGTACTGGGTACGGTCAGGTGCCATGCTGATGGCCTGCTCAATATGCTGCAGTGCCGTGACAGCATTCCCAGACATGTAATGGGCAACAGCGCTGAGGTAGTACCACTCGGCGGTGCGGTTGTTTGCCTGGCTGAGGGCGAACAATGCCTCACGGTAGCGCATGGCGTTGATGTAGTTGCGTACAGGGTCCAGGCCGTCGCCACGCTGTGCCTGCTGTTGTTGCTGTTGCTGTTGCTGTTGTTGACGGAATGCCCCGCCGAATATCTGTTCAAAGGGGTCATACCCGCCGTAGGAACCATAACCGCCGTATCCGCCGTAGGGGTTTTGCTGGCTGCTTTGGCGTTGCTGCGGCCGGGAGTAGTCTGTGTACCCCGCGCGGCCGGACTTGATTTCTTCGTAGGCGACATTGATCTCCGCCATTTTGCTCTGCGCGTTTTTATCACCCGGGTTGAGGTCGGGATGATATTTTTTCGCCAGCTTTCTGTAGGCGGCGGTAACCTCCTCTTGTGTGGCGCTGCGCGGAACACCAAGCACTTGATAGGGATCTTTCATGCTTTGGCGTCCTCCTTCCGTTTCGCGGCGCTGTACTGTGTCCAGACGCCAGAGTAAAGTATGTTTTCAAGCAGTTCCTTGTTCCTGGGGACCTGCAGCTGCTCAAACAATTCAGTGCACTGCGCCATCAGCAGGTTCAGAATATCCTCATGCTGGCTGGAGGGGATGGTCACCAGCGGGTTGTAGCGCTCACTTTCCAGGTCACTCTTCAGGTCGATGACCGCGTCCATGATGTAGATGAACCGACCCAAGGCGCTGCCAAAGGCGCGGAGAACATCTGCCTGGGGCATATCCGCCTGCGGTACAAACACCTCACCCAGCAGTGCGCCAAAGGCGGCCGCGGGCAGGTCCGGATTGGTTTCACCGGCCCGTTCCATGGCGCTTAAGTCTGCCAGTGCTTTGTCAATGCGCTCAACCTGGCGAACGTGCTGCGCCCGGGCCTTTTGCGCGCTGCGCGCAAGCACTTTTACCTGGGACAGCGAAAGCAGCTTTCTCTCGTCCTGCCAGTCATCCAGCCGCTGGGCGTGCGCTAGAATCAGGTTCATGTCAGCGCCGTAATCGGTAAACTTGCTGGTGAAGGACTGTTGTTGTTTCAGCGGATGCATCAGGCAGCGCATGGGCTCAAGGGTTGGTGCTTCATCAGCAAGGGAAGAAAGCAGCAAAATGAGGAAGGTCATGTCATAGGTGAGGGTCATGCGGCACGCGAAGCCATGCCGGCTGCCCAATGCCTTGCACAGACCGCAGTATGCAGCGCGGTACAGGTTGCGCTGTTCTTCGTTCAGCCGGTCCATGTTGGCGACCACAAATCCAAACACGAGGGCGTCTCCCTTCTACCTGCGAGATAATGCTGATGAAAAGCATTATACAACAGAAGTATGAACCGTGCATGAGCAAATTGAATCCCCGATGGATATCTGTGACATTTATGCTATAATGTGGCCGAAAGGGGAGTACGTTTGCATGGAGAGTGACCCATTGGGGTACGCGTTACTGCTGCTGGTATTGCTGCTGGTATACGCATTGTTAACTGCGGCTGAGGCTGCCGCGAGAGCACTGAATAGAAACCGGCTGCGCCGACAGGCAGACTTGGACGCTGTACAAACGGACCAACTGCTTACATTTGTGCAGCGGATTACATCGACCCCCAGCGGTCTGCGCACAGGGCTCAACTTCCTGTTGCTGTTCATGGGCGGAGCTGCTGCATACCAATATGGTATCGCGTTAGCGGGTTGGCTTCAGGACATCGCACCATTTCTGTCCGAGCGCGCTGCGGGCGTCGTTTCCACGTTGCTCATTATAACACTAGAAACAACCCTGGTGGTGACCTTGGGCACATTGCTCCCTCGAAAACTGGCCACCAGCCACGCCGAGCGCGCAGCGCGCCTGCTTCGGCGGTTTGCGTTGGTGTTTCATCACCTGTTTATGCCGCTTGCCAATGGGACGCATGGGTTGGCGGTGGGGCTGCTAAAACTCACCCGGCAGAGCACCGAGGAGGAAATCGAACAGCTGACGGAAGACGAAATCCGCCAGTTGGTGGATGCGGGCGAAGAAAAGGGTGCCATTCAGGAAACCGAGCGGGAGATGATTGAAAACGTCTTCGAGTTTGACAACCTGACGGCGGCGGACGCCATGACCCACCGAACAGACATGCACGCCATATGGGTGGACGACACCTGGCAGGAGATACTGCATACCATTGAAACAACAGGCTTATCCCGTTTCCCTGTATACGATGAAGACCTCGACAACGTGATCGGCACCGTATCAACACGTGATTTTTTGCTGAACTGGCAAAAGGAAAAGCCCAAGCCGCTGCGTGATATTCTGCGCGGCGCGCGCTTTGTGCCGGAGTCGGTCAGAACGGACGTACTGTTTCGCGACATGCAGCACAATAAGTACCATATGGCCATCGTCGTGGACGAGTACGGCGGCACCAGCGGGCTGATTACCATGGAGGATTTGCTGGAGGAAATCGTTGGTAATATCTACGATGAGTACGACCCGCAAGTACAGCAAGAGTTGATTGACTTGGGCAATGGCGTATACCGGGTGTCCGGCGGCGTGGAGCTGGAAACGCTGAACGACACGCTGGACATCGACTTACCGTTGGATGAGGAGTTTGACACCATTGGCGGCATGATTATGAGCCAACTGGGCTCCATCCCTGAAGAAGGCAGCCAGCCAGAGGTGGAGTACGGTGGCATTCACTTTAAAGTGCTCAGCGTGGCCGACCGACGCGTAGAGTGGGTGGAGGTCGCCCTGCCTGAAGAGGAGATAGAGACCGATGAAGTATGACTTGCTGATCGTGGGCGGCGGCTGCGCAGGTTGCTCAGCTGCCATCACCGCGCGCCAGCGTAACCTAAGCACACTGGTCATATACTCTGGTGACGGCGGGCTTGAAAAAGCCCACCGTGTAGACAACTACCCTGGCCTTCCCCAGGCAAGCGGTGCGGATATCATCCGCATCCTGCGC
>CAYFSN010000091.1:0-1684 GCA_964345845.1 uncultured Christensenella sp. | reverse complement strand
CCTGCGCAAGCAGGCGGAAGACATGGGGGCAGAGCTAAAAAAGCAGCTGGTCCAGAAAGTAATGCCCATGGGCGATGGCTTTATGGTGTTGGCTGGGAATGAAGTGTATGAAGCCGGTACGGTGTTGCTTGCTTTGGGCATTGCCCGTGTGAACCCCTTGCCGGGGGAAGAGGAACTGCTGGGGACTGGTGTCAGCTACTGTGCTACCTGTGACGGCATGTTCTACCGCGATAAGCAGATGCTGGTCATTGCCGGCGGCGCTGAAGCGGTGGAAGAGGCAAACTACTTAAGCGAACTGGGACATGTGCGCTACTTCATTGAGAAACCGCACGCCATTGATGAATTATCCAAACAGATAGAGGTCATCCGAGAGAAGCCGCTGGCTTTGCACCAGGATGGACAGGGCATTCGCTTGGAGACAGACAAGGGACAGTACACGGCCGACGGCGTCTTTGTGCTTCGGCCTGCTGTGGCGATGACCCAGTTAATGCCGGAGGTAGAAAGCCAGAAAAACGTCATTGTTGTGGACAAAGACTTGATGACGAACGTGCCGGGCGTGTTCGCCGCGGGGGATATTCTGGGCAACCCGCTGCAAGCCGCCAAGGCAGTGGGCGACGGCAACCACGCCGCGCTCAGCGCCGCGAGTTATCTGCGCAAAGTGGCCGCCCAGAAAGCAACCGAATGAAAAAACTTGCGCTGCTGGTTTGCCTGCTGTTCACACTGACCTTTACAGCCAGCGCAGCGGAGGCCATCACCATTGGCTGGCGCGAGGGGGAGGTTCTATTTCCGGAGGACGGGGAGTGGACCTACAAATACACCTACCGATATCCGGAAATACAGGGAGAGGGACACGTCGCCGAGGAAATACAGCACTACTTCGATTTGGCGTACAACGAGATGACAAGGCTTGTTCTGCCGATGTACGCGGAAGACCCCATCATGACCGCTGATGGACAAAATGAGGTCAGTGAGATTTTTGAACTGACGTGTCAGAATGAACGCATCCTCAGTTTTCTGGTGACACATAAGCAAACAATGGGGGATGGCGAAGTCGTGTCTCTGCGATCCGTGGTATTTGCTACGCAAGGCGAATACGCGGGCGATACCCTGACCCTCAGAGGGGTTGCCCAAGTGGGTGAAAGTTCCGCGCAACTGGGTGAGGCCGTGTTGCAGGATGTGTGGCGGCAGATTGTAGACCTGGCAAGTGCGCAGCCTGGCGAGTTATTGGAGGACTTGTCTGAAGAAAAACTAACCGAACTGTTTTACCCGGAAAGCGCTTTTTACGCCGATGAGGGAGGCAACATTGTCTTCTACATTCAGCCCGGCGACCTGCGCCCGGATGACGAAATACTTACGTTTACGTACTCGCCCGCCCAATTAGAGGAACTGATTGGCGGTTAGAACATACACAACATAAGGAGGAAGAGTCATGGCCATGATGGATGCCCTTGCAAAGGTGAAGCCGGGTCCGGGGCTGGAGTTGGTTCGCGTACCCGTACCTGAACCCGCGGAACGCGAGGTGCTGATTAAGATACACAAATCAGCCATCTGCGGTACCGACGTCCACATCTACAATTGGGACGCGTGGAGCCAGCAGCACGTGAAACCGCCCAGAGTGATTGGCCATGAATATGTTGGCGAAATTGCTGCCGTCGGCAAGGGCGTACGCACCTTCAAGCCGGGG
>CAYFSN010000090.1:2035-7639 GCA_964345845.1 uncultured Christensenella sp. | reverse complement strand
TTGAGTGCCTGCCGCTGCTGGAAAGCATCGCCAAGTATCCGGATTTGCCCCGCGTGGCCTATGTGCAGATGCTGCAAAGCCAGGGCCTGCTGCATGATACCTATGTGTACGGCGTAGACGCCAAGAGCATTCTGCCCACCATCATCAACCCCACCGAGGTGATGGACGGCGCGATTATCTCCGGCAACTGCGTGTCCGCCTGCGACAAGAACCCCACCTACGTGCACCAGACTACCCCCGTCGTGCACGACCTGTTCGCGCGGCATGGCAAGGATATCAATTTCTGCGCCATGATTATCACCAACGAAAACGTCTACCTGGCGGATAAAGCGCGCAGCTCGGACTGGACAGCCAAGCTGTGCGAGTTTTTGTCACTGGACGGCGCCATCATCTCAGAAGAAGGGTTCGGCAACCCGGATACCGACTAGATGATGAACTGCCGCAAAATCAGCGCCAAGAGCATTAAGACCGTGGTGCTGACCGACGAATACGCTGGCCAGGACGGCTCCTCCCAATCGCTGGCTGACGCGCACGTCAGCGCGGACGCGGTTGTCACCGGCGGCAACGCCAACCAGGTGGTCACGCTGCCCAAGATGGACAAGGTCATCGGCACTGAGGTGTACGTTGGCATCATCGCCGGCGGCTGGGACAAGAACAAATCAGATGACGGCACCATTCAGGTGGAGCTGCAGGCCATCACCGGCGCGACAAGCGAAGTGGGCTTTGGCTACCTGAGTGCCCGATAGGTAAGGAGGGAAAGAGCAGTTGAGCAAGATACGCATTGTTCACTACATCAACCAGTTCTTCGCGCAAATTGGCGGCGAAGAAATGGCGCATGTTCCCCCGGAATACCGCGAGGGGCCTGTTGGCCCCGGGCAGGCCTTCCAGGCCGCCTTTGGCGACCGGGCGGAAATTGTGGGTACCGTGATATGCGGCGACTCCCACATTAACGAGCATACCGATACCGCGCTGCCGGCCGTGCTTGACATGATTGCCGCGGCCAAACCCGACCTGGTCATCGCCGGCCCCGCGTTTAACGCCGGCCGCTATGGCGTGGCCTGCGGCATGGTGGCGGACGCGGCGCAGGAGCGCCTGGGCGTCAAGGCCATCACTGGCATGTACGTAGAAAACCCGGGTGCCGACATGTACGCGGAGAAGGTGTACGTAGTCTCCACCCGCAACAGCGCCGCCGGCATGCGTGACGCTGTGAAGAAAATGGTGCCCCTGGCGCTGAAACTGGTGGACGGTGAGCGCATCGGCGCTTCCGTGGAGGAAGGCTACATCCCCAGAGGCATCCGTGTGAACCTGTTTGAGAAGGAGCGCGGCTCCAAGCGCGCGGTGGATATGCTTATCCGCAAGCTGAAAGACCAGCCCTTTGAGACCGAGTACCCCATGCCGGACTTTGACCGCGTGCCGCCCATGCCGGCGGTGAAGGACATTGGCCGGGCGAAGGTGGCGCTGGTCACCTCCGGCGGCATTGTGCCCTTTGGCAACCCCGACCACATCGAAAGCTCCAACGCGTCTAAGTACGGCCGCTATGACCTGAACAACATCACCGACCTGGAAGAGGGCAAGTGGGCCACGGCGCATGGCGGCTACGACCCGGTCTACGCCAACAAGGACGCCGACCGCGTGCTGCCGGTGGACGTGATGCGCGACCTGGAAATGGAAGGCAAAATCGGCTCGCTGTTTCGCTATGCCTACTCCACCGTTGGCAACGGTACGGCAGTGAAAAGTTCCAAGGCCTTCGCCGAGGACTTTGCCAAAGAATTGATTAAGGAGAATGTTCAGGCAGTCATCCTGACCTCCACGTGAGGGACCTGCACACGTTGCGGCGCAACGATGGTTAAGGAACTGGAACGCGCGGGCCTGCCCGTGGTTCATATCTGCACGGTTACCCCCATATCGCTCACGGTTGGTGCCAACCGCATTGTGCCCGCTGTGGCCATTCCCCACCCGCTGGGCAACCCTGCCCTGTCTGAAGGGGAAGAAAAGGCGCTCAGGCGGCGCATCATGCTGACGGCTCTAAAGGCGTTGTCCACAGGCATTATCGATCAAACGGTCTTTGAAGTGGAATAAGTGAACAGGGGAGTAAGGCATTCATGACAGAGAAAATCTATGACGTACTCATCATCGGCGCGGGTCCTGCCGGGTTAAGCGCGGCGCTGTATGCGGGGCGCTCCCGGCTGGACGCGCTGATTATCGAAAAGGAAAAAGACGGCGGGCAGATTGTCATCACCGCGGAAATTGACAACTACCCGGGCTCCCTGCCCCAGGAAAGCGGGCCTTCCCTGGTGGCCCGCATGGCGAATCAAGCCGAGCGCTTTGGCGCCAGCAAGGTGTATGACACCGTGGTGGAAGCGCACCTGGACGGCGAAGTGAAACGCCTGGTGTGCAAAAAGGGTGAATATCTGGGGCGCACGGTCATCATCGCCACGGGTGCCCATCCCCGGCCCATTGGCTGCCCCGGCGAGCGGGAGTTGATTGGCAAGGGTGTCAGCTACTGCGCCACCTGCGACGGCAACTTCTTTGAAGAACTGGAAATCTTTGTGGTAGGCGGCGGCGACACCGCGGTGGAAGAAGCCGTATACCTCACCAAATATGGCCGCAAGGTAACGGTCATCCACCGGCGCGATGAACTGCGCGCGGTAAAGTCCATCCAGGAAAAGGCGTTTAACAACCCCAAAATACACTTCATGTGGGACAGCGTGGTTACAGCGCTGCACGGCGACGGCATTTTGCAGGGCATGACGGTGAAAAACGTTAAAACCGGCGAAGAAACCTTGCTGGAGGCAGACGAGGATGACGGCACGTTCGGTGTGTTCGTGTTCGTGGGGCTGATTCCGGAAAGCGCGCTGTTCGCGGACCAACTGACGCTGAGAAACGGCTACATCGTGACCGACGCCAGCATGCACACCAATATCCCCGGGGTGTTTGCGGCAGGCGACATCCGCGAAAAGAGCCTGCGCCAGGTGGTCACAGCGGCGGCTGACGGCGCCATCGCGGCCATGGAGGCCAACGCGTACATCGAAGGAACATGCCTGGTCAACGAACCTGTGGACACGCAGCAGGCAGAACGGGTACACTGATAAAGGAGGACAATATGCTGGAACTGACGAAAGAGACTTTTGAGGCCGAGGTGCTGAACGCAGAAGGCACTGTGTTTGTCGACTTTTACTCCGATGGCTGCGTGCCCTGTAAGGCGCTGGAGCCCTTTGTACATGAAATGGCTGACAAATACGGCGACAAACTCAAGTTCACCGCCATTAACACCACCAAGGCCCGCAGGCTGGCCATCAGCCAGAAGGTGCTTGGCCTGCCGGTGATGGCCATCTACAAGGGCGGCGAAAAGGTGGAGGAGCTGGTCAAGGAAGACTGCACCCACGAAAACATCGAAGCCATGATTGGCAAATACCTGTAAGCCCCACGGCACAATGTGCCGTGTTAAGCTTTTATCACTTCAGGAAAGGAGGAACGACATGAGCTTACTGAATAGAAAGATCATCATCATCGGCGACCGAGATGGCATTCCCGGTCCGGCGATTGAAGAGTGCCTGAAGGGAACGGAAGCGGAAATCCTGTTTTCGTCCACTGAATGCTTCGTCTGAACGAGCGCGGGTGCAATGGATCTGGAGAACCAGAAGCGTGTGAAGGAGTTGGCTGAGAAGCATGGCCCGGAGAACATTCTTGTAATCCTGGGCGCCGCGGAAGGCGAAGCCGCGGGCATCGCGGCGGAGACCGTAACAGCCGGAGACCCCACCTACGCAGGTCCATTGACCGGAGTCCAGTTGGGACTGAGCGTTTACCACGTGTGTGAGGAAGAAATCAAGAGTTTGATTGACCCCACCGTGTATGATGAGCAAATCGGCATGATGGAAATGGTGCTGGATGTGGATGACATCGTCAGTGAAATGACGGCCATCCGCGACGAGTACACCAAGCATTAATGCCCACAGAAACGACAACATGGGCCGGAGCTTCGCCACGCGTAGTTCTGGCCCCTTTTATAAACACAGGGAGGGATGAAAGACCATGAACAGTGTACTTTCTGCCGCCAGCTATGTGCTGGTGCACGCGCCGGACATGGTGGTGCACAACGGCACCACGCAAACCACTGAGCGGGTGGTAAACCCCGGAAGCGAATACCTAAAACAGCTGCCCGAGCACATCCGCACCTATGAGCAGGCGGTGGCCTATGCCCCCAACCAGTGCTACATCGGCAACATGACCCCGGCACAGTTGGGCGATTTGCAGCAGCCCTGGCACGACCTGCCCGTGGCCGACGCCAAGCGGGAAGGCACCTTTGGCGAAATCATGCCGCAGGATGAGTTTCTGCTGCTGCTGCAGGCAAGCGATATGTTTGACCTGGTGCGGCTGAACAGCGACTTTGTTGCCCAGACCAAGCCTGCGCTTCAGCGTCATCCCCTGATAGGGGAAGACATCCTGGCCCTTGTGAAAGATGGCGTAGACGCTGACGAGATTGTCCTCGCGGTGGAGCAGGAGCACGCTGAGGGGCTGTACCACCAGGGTAAATTGGTGGGGTATGTCAAGCGCGCCCACGATGTGGATGCCAACCTGTCCGCGCATGTGCTGGTGGAAAACCTGGCCAGCAAGGCATCCGCTGTGCTGGCGCTGCGGCACCTGCTGCATGTCAGCGGCATAGCGGCAGAGGACATCGAATATGTCATCGAGTGCAGCGAAGAAGCCTGCGGCGACATGAACCAGCGCGGCGGCGGCAACATCGCCAAGTCCGCCGCGGAGGTGGCCGGGCTGAAGGGCGCCACCGGCAGCGACGTGCGCGGCTTTTGCGCAGCGCCCAGCCACGCCTTTGTCATGGCGGCCTCCCTGGTGAAGGCAGGCACCTTCAAAAAAGTGGCGGTGGTGGCCGGCGGCTCCACGGCCAAGCTGGGCATGAACGGCAAGGACCACGTGCGCAAAGGCCTGCCGGTGCTGGAGGACGTACTGGGCGGCTTCGCGGTGCTGATTGAAGCCAATGACGGCAAAAACCCAGAAATCGACCTGGACATCGTTGGCCGGCACACGGTGGGCACCGGTGCCTCCCCCCAAGCGGTCATCACCTCCCTGGTGCTGTCGCCGCTGGAGCGCGCCGGCATGAAGATTCAGGACATTGACAAGTTCGCGGCTGAACTGCAGAACCCGGACATCACCAAGCCCGCGGGCGCAGGTGACGTACCCCAGGCCAATTTTAAAATGATTGGCGCCCTGGCGGTGAAGAGCGGCGAGTTGGAGCGTACCGGCTTAAATGCCTTCATTGACAAGCACGGCATGGTGGGCTGGGCGCCCACGCAGGGGCACATTCCCTCCGGCGCGCCCTACATGGGTTTTGCCCGGCAGGCTATTCTGGATGGCGACATTGAGAGGGCCATGATTATCGGCAAGGGCAGCCTGTTCCTGGGGCGCTTGACCAACCAGTTTGACGGCATTTCCTTTGTGCTACGTAAGAACAGCGGCAAAGCCGAGCAGGCGCCCGAAGTATCCAAGGAAGCCGTGCGCGGCATGATTGCGGAAGCCATGCGTTCCTTTGCCGCCTCCCTGGAAGGCTGAGGGGGCGCTTATGGCAGCAAATCAAGTACAAACCCTGAT
>CAYFSN010000090.1:0-2025 GCA_964345845.1 uncultured Christensenella sp. | reverse complement strand
ACCTTTCTGGAGATGGCCGAGGCGTTGGAGTCCGGCCGCATGGGCGGAAGACATGGCATCGCGCTGACGGCACTTGGCGGTGAGCATGGCGAACAAAACGCCCTGCAGGCAGCTTTGCTTGCGGCAGGCCGGGGCGTGCAGGTGTACTACATTGGTACGCTTAGTCACCCTAATCTGATTTGCCATGCGGCAAGTACAGAGGACGAAGCCCACCGGATGATGGAGGACCTGCTCAGCACAGGCAAGGCAGCCGGTGCGGTCACGATGCACTATCCTTTCCCCATTGGGGTGGCAACGGTGGGCCGTGCCATCGCGCCGGCCACCGGGCGTTCGTTCTTCCTGGCGACCACCACCGGTACCGCCGCGACCGACCGTGTGGAGAGCATGGTGCGCGGCGCCCTGGCGGGCATCATTGCGGCGAAAGCATCGGGTGTGGAAGAGCCCGCCGTGGGTATCCTGAACATTGACGGCGCCCGGCAAACGGAGACCATCCTAAAGAAGCTGCACGAAAATGGTTTTCCACTTACCTTTGGGGCGTCTGGCCGCGCGGGCGGCGGCTGCGTTTTGCGGGGCAATGACGTGCTGACCGGCAGTTGTGATGTCATCGTAACCGACAGCCTGACCGGCAATGTGCTCACCAAGATGCTGTCTGCCTTCACCAGCGGCGGCACCTATGAAACAGTCGGCTACGGCTATGGCCCCGGCATTGGCGAGGGGTATGACCGACTGGTGCTCATTGTATCGCGCGCCAGCGGCGCGGAGGTGGTGGCCAAAGCGCTGTCCTTCGCGGATGATTTGATTGCGGGCGACTGGAAACAGCACGCGCAAACCGTATATGCCCAGGCGAAAAAGGCTGGCCTGGACGCGCTGCTAAAGGAGGCGGCCGCGCGCAAAGCGGGGCCTGTTGAAGCGACAGAGGTGGCCATGCCGCCCAAGGAACCCGTGACGGGGGAGATACCCGGCATTGAGGTGATGGAGCTGGACGACGCGGTGCAGTTGCTTTGGAAAGAAGGCCTGTACGCGCAAAGCGGCATGGGCTGCACAGGGCCTGTGGTGATGGTGCCCGAGCAAAAACTGCAGCAGGCGCTTGACCTGCTAAAGCACGGCGGATACATCGGCTAACAACAACAGGGCGCTCAACCGATGAGCGCCCTGTTTGTTGTGTTGCTTATTCGATGATGATGCGGTGCGTGCCAGCCTGTACCACCTCGCCCACAATGCGGGCATCGGGGCAGTGCGGCTTCAGTTCGTCCATCAGCGCATGGGCAGCATCCCTTGGCAGGCTGATGAACAGGCCGCCGGATGTCTGCGGGTCAAACATGATGTCAGTAAGCGCTGTTTGCGCATCGGCGGCAATGCTGGTGGTGGCCTCCAGGAACGCGCGGTTGCGGTAGGCGCCGCCCGGCACAATGCCTTGGCGGGCCATGTCCAGCGCGCCGTCCATCAGTGGGATATCGCGCGAGAACAGGCGGATGGATACGCCGCTGCCCTTGGCCATTTCTGTGGCGTGGCCAACCAGGCCGAAGCCTGTAATGTCTGTGCAGGCGTTCACGGGGTAGTGCGCCATGGCGCTTGCAGCGGCTGCGTTCAGCGTGGCCATCACGACCACCAAGGCGGACAGCTGCGCTTCGCTTAACAGCTCTGCTTTGGCGGCTGTGGACAGAATGCCGGAGCCCAGGGGCTTGGTCAGCACCAGCAGATCACCGACCTGTGCGGCGCTGTTGGTGCGAACCTTGCTTGGGTGTACAAAGCCTGTGACACAAAGCCCGTACTTGGGCTCCAAGTCTTCAATGGTGTGGCCGCCGCACAGCAGCGCGCCAGCCTCCCGTACCTTGTCCGCGCCGCCGCGCAGGATGTCGGCCGCGTCCTGTGCGGATAGCTTGTCGGAGGGAAAGCACAGCAGGTTCATCGCCAGCGTGGGCGTTCCGCCCATGGCGTATACATCGCTTAAGGCGTTGGCCGCCGCGACCTGGCCAAGCTGGTAGGGGTCATCCAGCATGTGGGGAAAGAAGTCCACCGTCTGGA
>CAYFSN010000089.1:0-7724 GCA_964345845.1 uncultured Christensenella sp. | reverse complement strand
AGCGGCGCCGTACTCTAGCCCCAGAATCTTGTCCATGTCCTCGCCCTTGGCGGTCAGCATGATGATGGGCACATCGCTGGTTTCGCGAATGCGCTGGCACACCTGAATGCCGTCCATCTTGGGCAGCATCACGTCCAGCAGCACCAGGTCGAACGCTTCTTCCGCAAACAGTTTCAGCGCCTCTTCTCCGTCATAGGCGCTTACTGTTTCATAGCCATCCTGCTCCAAAGTATATTTAAGCCCCTTAATCATCAGAGGCTCGTCATCTACCAGCAGAATTTTCTTCGCCAAACCCATCATTCCTTCCCGCCGTTCCCAGGGCATTGTTCTTCCCTCATTGTACAACAATTTGCGGCCTATAATCAAGGGAATTCGCAATCAAACGTTCATAAAAGAGAAACAGACGCGTTAAACGGTACAAAATACCGCGCTGCGAACAGCACGGCACTGAATAGGCACGAATCGTTTACAGGCCCTGCATCCCCCGCAGGTCGCCCCTATCGATGGCCGCTTTTAGGCACAGCCAGGTGGCCGCGGTATCGTACCGGGCGTCGTGCAGCTGGCTTCCGCCCTGAAACAAATCATTACAAGCCTGGGAAATCTGTGTTTCATCCACGCCATACCACTGACACAGTTCCTCCAGCTTGGGCGGCTTGGGCCGGCCGGTGACCACCTTGCGCTTCATGTTCATGAGGCCGGTAGCGAAGTTCATGGTGCAAAAACTGTTGAGGCGCTTTAGCTTTTTGCCGCAGCGCTCCATCTCCACCCGCAGGTAGTTTTCGTCCGCCTGTACATTGTGGCCGACAATGAGGTCGGCCGACTGAAACAGTTTGTACAGCTCGTCGGCGTGATCTTCAAAGTAGGTGCCGTCCGACAATTCCTCCAGCATCTCCATGCTGAGGCCGTGTATCTCCTGCGCGCCTTCTTCCATCTGGTCCACAGAGAAGTACAAATTGAGACCCTCTGCCTGCCCGTCCGTTACCACAATGGCGGCCAATTGGCAAAGCTGCCCCGGGGTCAGGTCCGTCGCCTCGGTGTCGAAGATGATGGTGCGCATCAGTCCAATGCCTCCACCCGCTCGATGTCATTGCGGTGGCCCAGCACCAGCAGGTCATCACCCTTGCGGATGTGGGTGTCCGCGGTCAGGGACAGGATGACGTCGGCATCCCGGTGAATCACCAGCACGCTGACACCATAGCGCTTGCGGATGTCAAGCTCGCCCAGCGTATGCCCTACCCACGCCGCGGGCGCGGTCAGGTCCGCCATCAGGTAGTCACCCTTTAGGTTCATCAGGTCCAATATTCGCGGAGATACCAGCGATTTGGCCACCCGCACCCCCATGTCCCGCTCCGGAAACACCACGCGGTCAGCGCCAATTTTGGTCAGCATTTTGGCGTGCAGCTCGTCGGTGGCCTTGGCGATGACCTGCTTAGCCCCAAGCTCCTTGCATAGCATGGTCACCAGCATGGAGTCCCGTAAATTGTCGCCGATGGACACAATGGCGGCGTCAAAGTTGCGCACGCCCAGGGTATGCATGGCCTCTTCATCCGTGGCATCCAGTTGCAGCGCCTGCGTCACATAGGGAGAGATGGCGTTGATGTGCCCCTCATGGCTATCCACCGCCAACACCTCGTGGCCCATTTCGCTCAGCGATTTACACAGCGCTGAGCCAAAGCGGCCAATGCCAAACACCACAAATTGCTTCTGTTTCATTTGTTCTCTCTTTTCTGGGATTAACCCACAATGACCTGTTCTTCCGGGTACCGAATGGCGTCCGGCTTGCGGCCCGACTGCCTGTGAAAACTCAGCATAATGGTCAGCGGCCCGACACGGCCAAAGTACATCAGCACTATCAGCCACAGCTTGCTCACCGTGGTTAGGGGCGTCGTCCCCGTGGTGGTCAGCCCCACCGTAGCAAGCGCCGAGGTCTCCTCATACAGCAAATCCAGCATGCCAAAGCCCTTGCCATCCTCCAGCAGCAGCATCAACACCGTGCCCACCACCAGCAAAGCCATGTAGATAAACAAGATGCTCTGGGCTGTGCGCCCCACACTGGCGGGTATCCGCCGGCCGAAGATGTTGGTGTCCTCCTTGTTGCGCACAATGGCCACCAACACTAGCACCGCCAGCAGGAATGTACTGGTTTTCATGCCGCCGCCGGTGGACGCCGGCGAGGCGCCGATGAACATCAATATGGTGGTCACCATCTTGGAAGACGCATGCATCTCCGCCTGCGGGAAGGAGAAAAAGCCCGCCGTGCGCGGTGTGACCGACTGGAACCAGGCGTTCATCAGCTTTTCACCGACACCCGCACCCTCCCGCGCCAAGGTCAGGGGGTTGTGCCACTCCACCAACGCAAAGTAGACCGTGCCGGCAACCAGCAGTACGCCCGTCACCACCAACACAACCTTGCTGTGCAGCATCAGCGGCCGCTTGCTGCGGCGGTGGTCAATCACATCCCACAGCACCGCGAAGCCAATGCCCCCCAGGATAATCAAAAACGACAGCGTCAGCATCACCACTGGCACATCCCGGTAGCCGTTCAGGCTGCCAATGGGGCCAAACAAGTCAAAACCAGCGTTACAGAAGGCGCTGATGGCGTGGAACACACCATAGTAAAGCCCCTGCCCCACACCATATTCCGGGATAAACCGGGTGGCCAATATCAGCGCACCCGCTAGTTCAATACCAAACGCCAGTGCCACAAACCGCAGCGTGGTGCGCACTCCGCCTGATAGCCCAGGCATGGCCAGGCTGTCCCGCAGCAGCATGCGGCTGTGCAGGCTGACACGCCCGCCCATGGCCACAATGGTCATGGTGGCAAACATCATAAACCCCAGGCCGCCTACCTGAATGAGGCTGATAATGACGACCTGCCCAAATACTGTGAACGTGCTATAGGTGTCCGCCAGGGTTAAGCCCGTCACGCAGGTGGCGGAGGTCGCCGTAAACAGCGCCGTCAGCAAGCCAACACTGCTGCCAGCTTTGGCCGCCGCCGGCAGCATCAGCAGCAGCGTCCCTATCAGAATGATGGCCATAAAGCCCAGCGACAGCACCAGCGGCCCGGATAGGCCTTTCTTGTGCTGCAGGTGCAAGTGTGCATCTTTGTGCTTCATATACAGCGACTCGCTCCATCAGCAAAGCTGCCCCGCGGGAAAATAACCATCCGCAAGGCAGCCTGCTGCGAAAGCCGTTTAGCCTTCGTCACCCTCTTCGGGTTCATCTTCATCGTCTTCATCTTCAATCTCGGGGAAGAAAGACTTGTGGCACTGCGGGCACAGATAATCTTCCTCAAAATCGAAGTCGGCCAAGTCAAACTTGGTCTGATAGCCGCAATGAGGGCACTCATACTCCATTTCACCCTCGGCCGCGTCATCTTCAAACAGGTCGTCTTCCTCATCAAACAGCACTTCTTCCAGGTCCGCCAGGTCCTCATCAATGCTGTCGATGTAATCGACCAGTTCTTCCTGCTCTTCGCGCAGGTTTTCCAACTCCTGGCTGAAGTCGCCCAGCACTTCCAGCATTTTCAGCAGCAGCTTGTTTTCCGGCGTATCCGGGCTCAGGTTCATGCCCTCCGCCATGCCGCGCAGGTAGGACACCTTATCGGTCATGTTGCCCATAATTGCTCCTCTCTTCCCGCTTAGGCGCGGGACAGGTATTCGCCCGAGCGGGTATCAATCTTAATCACATCACCGATGTTGATGAACAGCGGCACCATCAGCGAAAAGCCGGTTTCCGTGGTGGCGGGCTTGTAGGTGTTGCTGGCCGTATCGCCCTTGAAGCCAGGCTCGGTCTGCTCAATCTTCAGCTCCACAAAGTTGGGGGCCTCCACCGAGAAGGGCTCGCCGTTAAAGTAGCGGATGTTCACATTGGTGTTTTCCTTGACGAACTGAATGGCCTCTTCCACTTTGTCATGGTTAAGCGGAATCTGCTCGTAGGTTTCCGGGTCCATGAAGTAGTAGAGTTCACCGTCGTTGTACAGGTACTCCATTTCCTTTTGCTCAATGTGCGCCCGGGGCATTTTGTCAGACGGGTTGAAGCTGCGTTCCACCACAGCGCCGGTCATGACATTTTTAATTTTCGTGCGCACAAACGCCGCGCCCTTGCCCGGCTTGACGTGCTGAAAGTCGACGATGTTCCACACGCCGCCTTCCCATTCGATGGTAATACCTTTTCTGAAATCTCCCGCTGTAATCATAGGACTTCCTCCGCTCTTGGCTTTATTTACAGGATGATAAGCTCCCTTGGGGCGTCTACCAGGCTTTTTGCGCCGTCTTCCGTGATGACGCAGCTGTTTTCAATGCGGACACCGCCCAGCCCAGGCACATAGATGCCAGGCTCCACCGTGACCACCATGCCAGGCTCCAGCACCGCCGTGCTGGTCTGGCTCAGGCGCGGCTCCTCGTGAATGTCGATGCCCACCGCGTGCCCAAGCCCATGGCCAAAGTTGTTGCCGAAGTTTTCCGCCGCGATCATGTCGCGCGCGATGCTGTCGATGTCTTTGCAGTTCTTCCCGGGGGCAAGGGCTGCCTGGGCGGCTTTCTGGGCAGCCAGGACGATGTCATAGATGCGCCGCATTTCCTTGCTTGGTTCACCTACGGAGACCGTGCGGGTCATGTCGGAGCAATAGCCGCGGTACTTGGCGCCAAAGTCCAGCGTAATCATGTCGCCGGGCTGCACCACCCGGTCACCGGGTACGGCATGGGGCAATGAGCCATTGGGGCCGGAGGCCACGATGGTGCTGAACGCCAGCCCGTCCCCGCCAAGTTTCAACAGTTGGAAATCCAACTCCAGCTGAATGTCCTTCTCGGTCTGGCCAGGTTTGATGTGCTTGCAGATGTGGTCAAACGCCTTGCAGGAAATATGACACGCGCGGGCGATGAACTCCAGTTCTGCGCTGTCTTTTGTCACACGCAGTTTTTCGGGCAGCTGGTTTAGGGGGGCAAAGGTCATGCCCTCAAATGCCTCCTGCAGCTGCGCAAACGCCTTTACGGTGACCTTGTCATCCTCGTACAGCACATGCTGTACGCCCGCCTGCCGTGCTAAGTTGGCGGCCAGCCGCGCATGGCTGACACCAGGCTCAATGGCGTACACGGTGAAACCCTTGGCTTCGTTGCCGGCCTGCTCGGTATAGCGAAAGTCCGTCACCACAGCGCGCACTTGGTGGGATAGGAACAACAGTCCTTCCCCTGCGTACCCGCTGAGGTAAAACACATTGGATGGCTTGTGTATGATGATGCCCTGGTCTGGCTTTAACTCTGCCAGTTCAAGCATCCGGTTCACTCTGTCCATGGCTCCTCCTTCTGGAAGTCCTGCCTGTTTGGCATATTCTATCACACCATCAGCGCCTTGACCACATCCGTGGCCACAGGCGCTGAAAATTTGCTTGCGTATATCACGTGTTGCGGCCGTCCACAGCTCAGGTTATTGTCTCAGGCTTTCCCTTGCTGCTACATACATGCCCAGCATCTCCGCCGCGTCATCCGCCATGGTGCCCCGGCTTTCGCAGATGATGGTCAGCCGGTAGTCCCGCTGCGCCAACAGCGGCGCCAGCAAGGAGAAGTCAGGTCCAAAGCCCTCATCGGCAAAGATGCGGTGGCGGGTTTCGCCTTTGGGGCCAAACTCGATGTGCGAAAAGTGCGCGTGCATGTTCCGCGCGCGCTCCAGGCCCAGCGCGCCTTCAGCTTCGTCCAATATGGCCGCGAAGTCTTCCATCCGCTGAAGGCTGCCGCCATTTGCTGCGTGCAAATGCGCAAAGTCAATACACGGCAGGAAACTGTCATCCAGCAGCACCAGCTGCAGGGTCTCCGCCAGGGTGCCAATGACACTGGGTTTCCCCATCGTTTCCGGGCACAGCTGAATGTGGCTAAGCCTTTCCGCTACCAGCTGGGCACGCGCCTCAAGTAACCCCTGCCCGCAGTTTTCCATGGCGGTTTGGCGGTCACCCTTTTGCGGCGAACCCACATGCACCACCAGGCGGGTGCCGCCCATCAAGTGCAGCAAGCGCGCACTGCGCATGATGTGGTTCAGGCTCTTTTCCCGGGTATCGGGCGCCGGGTTGGCCAGGTTGATGTAATACGGCGCGTGGGCGCTGATTTGTACACCGGCGGCTTTGGCCGCCTGGCCAATCTCCAGCGCCGCGTCTTCCCCCATACGCACGCCGCGGCCAAAGGGGTACTCAAACGCCGTCAACCCCATTTGCTTTTGCCACTGGAAGGTGTCCACCGTGCGGGTGAAACCCTCTTCGTAAAAGCGTTCCGAGTTGCCGGCCGGGCCAAAGCGCGGGCCAATTCCTTTTAGCGGCATCACTGCGCGCCTATCTTTTCGTCGTAGGCGGCCCACAGCGGCGCGTACAGAGACACCGCTTGCTCGTGTTCAGCCAGCGTTTTGGAGAAATGCAGTTCGCCTGTATCCGGGTCCTTGGAGCAGAAGTACATGAAGCCCTGTTGCATGAACTCCTCATCCGGGAACAGCGCCGCTTCCAGCGCGCCCGGCGACGGCGAACAGATGGGGCCTACCGGCAGCCCCTTGTGGCGGTAGGTGTTATAGGGCGACTCAATCTGCAGGTCGTCGTTGTTCAGCACCATGCGCTTGGTGCCCAGCACGTACTTGATAGTCACGTCGCTGCCCAGCGTCATGTTCTGCTTCAGGCGGTTGTGAAAAATGGCGGACACACGCTTAAAGTCCTGCGTTTTGGCTTCCTTTTCGATGAGTGAAGCCAGCGCCAGCGCCTGGTCCATGTTCATGCCCAGTTCGGCCGCGCGCTCGTGGTAACCCTCCCGGTACAGCGCCTCCGTCTGGCTTAACAGCCGCTTGATGATGTCATCGGCGGTGGCGTTCATATACACCTCATAGGTGTTGGCCGCCAAGTAGCCCTCCAGCGCGTATTTGCGCTGCGCCGCTGTGCCGCTTTGCAGGACGTCATTGACATAGTAGTACGCGCTGTACTCCGTGCCGTCCTTTGCTTTTTGTAAAAACTCGGCCGCGTCCGGCAGCACCTTTTCGCGCACGAAATAGGCCGCCATATCTTCCACCGTCCACCCGGGGATGATGGTGATGTTGCGTACAATGGGTTTGCCGTCGCCGGCGGTCAGCTGGTTGGCGATTTCGCTCAGCGTCATGGCGCGGGTCAGGGTGTATTCTCCCTGCTGAATCTTCTGGCCAAAGCCCATGAAGTCCGCGTAATACTTAAACACTGCCCGGTTGCGAACCAGGTTCTGCGCCTGCAGGTTGGCCGCCACGCGCGTCAGGCTTTCTCCGGACTTCACCGTGAAGTTCACCTGCGCGGTGTCCTGCGGATTCACGGGGTCAATATAGGTGGCGCTTACCTTGCCCCAGGCAAAACTGACCACGCCAAACACAATCATCAGCGCGCAGGCCGCGATGAGTACGGGCCGCAATATGTGCCAAAGCCAGGAATACCAGTACAGGCCGTACTGGCGCTCCTTATGCAGGGACGAATATGTGTAATCCTTAATGGGTTTCTTTGTCATGGGCTCCTTATTGCATCCCGGGTATCTCCATGTTCAGCCCGGATGCCTTGGTCAGGATGGCGAAGATGTCCCCCATCATCTGCTGCAGGCGCATTTCCGCCATCAAATAGGCGGAGGTATCCGTACCCGCGTACAACAGGGACGACATCTGGGTAAAGCGGGCCATGTCCTCCTGCGGCAGGCTGGTGTGGGCCATGGCGGCCATCTGCACCATCACCTGCAGGCGCTTAT
>CAYFSN010000088.1:0-7728 GCA_964345845.1 uncultured Christensenella sp. | reverse complement strand
CGAACGGTCTTTACTAACTCACAAGTTGGTACAAAGATTGGGGGCAGACCATATGCACGTTGTACACATTGTATACCCATCTTGCAGCAAAGAAAGCTTTTTGACCAGAAAATCCATCATCCGGTTGCGGCAGGCTGGGTTCGATGGTATGCTTCCATGCAAGGCGGAACGATATTCCGCGGGGATTTGTACACATTATAGCAGATAGTGAAGGGGTTGTTCCATGGCATATTATGTGGGGCTGATGAGCGGCACTTCCCTGGATGGCTGTGACGCGGCGCTCATTGACTGCGCGGGGGATGAAACCCGCCTGGTCGACTTTTTGACGGTGCCTATGCCAGACAGCTTGCGAATGCAGGTGATGGACTGCTGCTCGCTTGAGCGCTCCAACATCGCGCTGGTGTGCAGCTTAAACGTGGAACTAGGGTACTGGTTTGCGGACGCCGCAAAGGCGCTGTGCCGGCAGGCGGGCGTAGATTTCAGCGAGATTGCGGCGATCGGCTCCCATGGGCAAACGGTGTACCACATTCCGGAAGCGATGGAATGCCTTCAGCCTTCCACGCTTCAGTTGGGTGAGCCGGCAGTCATCGCCTATGAAACCGGCGTGCCGGTGGTGTCGTCCATGCGTGCCATGGACATGGCCGCGGGCGGCCAGGGGGCGCCGTTGGTTCCTTTCTCAGAGTACCTGTTGTATAGGCACCTGGCGCCCATCGCGCTGCAGAACATCGGCGGCATCGGCAATGTCACGGTACTGCCTGAAAAGGCGGGGCCAGACGATGTCTTTGCCTTTGATACGGGGCCCGGCAACATGATCATCGACGCAATGATGCGGCACTTTTACCAGTTGCCCTATGACAAGGGAGGGGAACAGGCGGCAGCGGGCAAGGTCAACCAAGCCCTGCTGGAAACATGGATGCGGGTGCCCTACATCGACGCCCCGCCGCCCAAATCCACTGGGCGGGAGTTGTTTGGCGACCAGTTTGTGAAAGCGCAGCTGGCCGCGCACACGGATATCGCGCCCGCTGACTTTGTGGCAACGGCCACCGCCTTTACCGCACATAGCATCCAAAGAAACTACGCGCTGTATGTATTCCCTAAGGCACCGGGGCTGAAACGCTTGGTGCTGGCCGGCGGCGGCGCGCACAACAATACGCTGCGCGCCATGCTTTCAAGGCTGATGCCTGGCATACAGGTACAGACCCAGGAAGACCTGGGGTGGAGTTCGGACGCCAAGGAGGCGGTGGCGTTCGCGCTCATCGCCAAGCAAACCATGGAACACAAGCCCGGCAACCTGCCCTCAGCCACGGGGGCCAGCCGGTCTGTCATCCTGGGCAGTGTGACCTGGCCGCCTGAGAGAAAACCGCAAGAAGAACACAGTGAGGACAGCCTATGACAGAAGCACAAGCGGCCCGTACATGGGGTGTGTCAAAGCAAACAGTGCGCCGTTGGCTGGCGGGCGGACTGGTTGAAACAGCCCACTACAGTCAGGTGGAGAAGGCGTGGGTGATTGCAGACGGTACACTGGCGCCCCACATCTTCAAAGGCAAGCAGCACAAAACTTTCGCCGGACGGCTGGCGCTGATATTGCGGGCGCTGAACGTAAACCAGAGCATCGCGCCTGCTCGCCTTAACATGGACAGGGCGGAGTTGCAGGAGCATTTTCTGGCGCTGCAGGAGGCAGCGTTTATACGCCAGAAGAAAACGCTGCCCGCAAAAAACGCGGGCAGCGCGGACCTGTTTCAATGCTACACCCTGACTGCACAGGGGGTGGAGCGGCTGGAGGGCAACCGCATGCTGCGCCAAATCGCCTCCGACCTCGCCCCGGCCATCTCCGCCCTGTCCGAGGGCGCGGCCAAGGGCGTGGCCTCAAAAGTGTTTACCTGAAATAGCAGAGAAAAACTAATATGGAGGGCTCGCTTGGCTGAACAGCCTTACGCTTTGCTTTGCGGTTCGGCCTCCGGCTCCGGCTGCCACAGCATCTGCTTCCAGCGCTGACCGGTGGGCGTTGCGGCCAGGCCGCCCTGGGCGGTTTCCCGCACGCCCACAGGCATGGCCAGCCCAATGCTGTACATGGCCTGGATGACCTCATCCCACGGCACGTTGCTTTCCACGCCAGCCAAGGCCATCTCGGCGGCGGCCAGGGCGTTGGACGCACCGGCGGCGTTGCGCTTGATGCAGGGCACTTCCACCAGGCCGGCCAGCGGGTCACACGCCAGCCCCAGCATGTTCTTCAGCGCCATGGCCATGGCATGGGCACTTTGGTGCGGTGTGCCGCCAGCCAGTTCCACCAAGGCGGCTGCCGCCATCGCGCTGGCGGAGCCCACCTCGGCCTGGCACCCGCCGGCAGCGCCGGAGATGGAGGCGTTGTTGGCGATGACGTATCCAATGGCGCCAGCGCAGAACAGCGCCTGCACCATGTCGTCATCCGTTTTCTGCAGCCGTTCTTTGGCGGCAAGCAGCACTCCTGGCAGCACCCCGCAGGAGCCGGCGGTGGGGGTGGCGCAGATAAGGCCCATGGCCGCGTTCACCTCGTTGGTGGCAATGGCATAGGTGATGGCGCTGAGAAAGGTTGTGTCGGTTAATGTGTTTCCGGCAGCCATATAGTCATGCAGCTTTTTCGCGTCCATGCCGGTCATGCCTGAATGCGAGCGAACGCCTTGTACGCCGCGCATCGCAGCCGCCTGCATAATCTGGAAACTTTCAGTCATTTCGGCGATGATTTGGGCTTCACTGCGGCCGCTGACCTCGGCTTCCTGTCTGAGCATGATGGCGGATATAGGCAGGTTTTTCTCCTCCGCCAGGGCCACCAGTTCGCTGATGTTTTTGAACATGTCCGCGCTCCTATATATCCAGTTTGATAATTTTGTTGATGTGGGGCTGGCTTTCAATCAGCCGGATGATTTCCGGCGCGACCTGTTGGTCCGTCTCGATGACCATCAGCGCCTGGGAACCGCGTTCGGCACGTGAGACCTCCATATGGCTGATGTTCACCTGGGCCAAGGCCAGCAACTGGGTGACGGACGCGATGGCGCCGTATGCGTCGCGGTGGAATATCAGCAGCGCCGGGGACTCACCGCTCAGCCGCAGGTTAAAGCCTGATACCCGGGTAATCTGCACCAGGCCGCCGCCCAGGGAAACGCCTTCCACGGTCATGCTGTATTTGCCGGCGTATAGCTCAATGACCACGGTGTTGGGGTGGCGGGGAATGGCGGCTTCCTCGCGGAAGGCGTAGTCCAGCCCGCTGTCTTGCGCGATTTGCATGGCGTTGGGTATGCCCGGATCATCGGCCTCCATGCCCATGACCCCGGCCAGCACGGCCACGTCCGTGGCGTGCCCCCGGTAGGTGCGGGCAAAGGAACCATAAAAGTGAAAGACCACCTTTTCGGGCGCCAGGCCAAACAACTTGCGGGCCAGTTGACCAATGCGCACAGCGCCAGCGGTATGGGAACTGGAGGGGCCAATCATCACCGGCCCGATGATGTCGAACACGCTGCGGAACTTCATGAACTAACGGCTCCTTGTTTGTGTTGTTGTGCTTCCCGCGACGAGGAAGAAACTGACTATACAATAGCATGAATTCGGAATTGTTGCCCAACTTTGTGCGCGGCGAAATGGACAAGCGAGGCGCCGTGGGTACACTGTATACAAGCGCGATACGTATAACGCTGTTGGAGGATGAATGAGACTATATATTGTACACGCCTTCACCCAGGTGCCCTTTGGCGGAAACCCCGCCGGTGTGGTGTTGCTGCGTGATGGGGAGGCATTCCCCGCGGATGAACTGATGCGCCGCATTGCCGCGGAGCTGCGCTATTCGGAGACGGTATTTGTGAAGCGCCTGTCCGCGCATCGGTTTGAGGCAAAATACTTTACGCCGGTGGAGGAAGTGGACCTGTGCGGGCACGCAAGTATTGCCGCCGCGCATAGCTTGCTGGAAAGCGGCGCCGTCCAGCCCAACGAAAGCGTTGTGTTTGATACGCGCGCAGGGGCTTTGGACATCGCAGTGGAAAACGGACAGATATGGATGGATATGGCGCCGCCAAAGGTGCTGGCGGAAATAACCAACCCAATACAGCGGACAGCGTTATATACGGCCTTTGGGTTACCCGCGGACGGGCACGGGCAACTGATGCCTGCCGTGGTTTCAACGGGCCTGCCGGACATCCTGCTGCCTGTGAAAGACCGCGAAACCTTAGCCCGTATGCGTCCAAAGGCTGATGTGGTAGCCGCGCTTTCCCAGCGGCACGGTGCTGTGGGCGTGCATGCCTTTGTGGTGGAGGGAGAGACCGGCGGCATATTTGCGCGCAATTTTGCGCCGCTGCTTGGCATCGACGAAGAAGCCGCAACCGGCACGGGCAACGGCGCGTTGGCGGCGTACCTGAACCTGCACGGCTTGCTTGACGAAGGCAAGGTGCACATTGTGGTGCAGGGCGAAGCCATGGGGCGTGCATCCCAGGTGCTGGTGCGAGTACACAAACGCGGCGCTCAAACGCTTGTACAGGTGGGAGGATACGCCGCCACCTTTGCCGTGGGCGAGTTGATGCTATAGCGCAACAGATGGCCTCAATATTTACTCTTGTAAAAAGGTTAAACATCGCATAGTATAGAATAACTGAACAGTATGTAACCCAAACCCTGCCGGAAAGCATGAGGTACAGATGAGAACAATGCCCGGCGACACCTTCCTGCCCAAAAGGCTGTTGCCAAAGCTACGGGCAGCGGCAGCGTATGGCGCCACGTTCATCGCGGCGCCCTCTGGCTATGGCAAAACCTACGCGGTACAGCAACTGCAGCGCTTGGTGGAGCCGGAGGGTGACTTTTTCTGGTGCCCTGCCGTCTGGGAAGACCAGTTTAACGGCTGGCGCGGCTTTTGTGAACAGGTGGCGCGGTTCGACCCTGAATCCGCCAGCGCGCTGGCAGAGAGTGATGTGTTTGGCTCTGGTGCCGGGCGCGCCGCTGACCTGCTGCGCAATCTCACCTGTCCCATCGCCGGGGCGACGTACCTGGTGGTGGATGATTTTCACTTGATGCTGGAGGTTTTGCCGGCAGACATCATCACAGCGCTGATTAACCATACGTGTGAACGGCTGCACATCATATTGATGGGGCATGGCTTTCGGCTGCCGTTTTTCGAGCGCTACGGCGCTTTCTCGCTTAACTGGATTGGCGCCGAGGACCTGCTGTTTGACCGGGCTGACGTGCAGGCGTTGTTTGCTGCTGGCGGTGTCGTGCTAAATGAGCAAACCGCGGAACACATCCTTCTGGAGACAGGGGGATGGGCTGCGGCGCTGCAGGATAGCCTGGCGGATGCGCGGCAGGGCAAGGACAGGGACGGCATGCCCGTCGGCGCGCTCATAGCCCGCTTGGCGTTCAACCGCCTGCCCGCTGAAAGCAGGCTGCAGCTGCTGTGCCTGGCGTTTCTTGAAGAAGCCTCCGAAGATGACCTGTGTGAATTGTGGCAGCTTGAACAGCTTCAGGAGGAACACTTTGCCTTGTTGGCGGCGGTGCCCCTGCTGCGCGAGGATGAAGGCGCCCGGCGATTTACGCTGCTTCCTGCACTGCGCACATTCCTGCGGGAGCGGCTGAAAAGCGCGCCGCAGGCCATCCGGCGGGAGGTACACGCACGGGCAGGCCGGCTGTTTGGCAAGAAAGGCGAGCTGGTGCAAGCCATTGAATGCTATTACCAGGTGGGGGACTATGACGGCCTGCTGCAGCTTGACTTGAAGATGCTTGGCTACACCCGCATTGGGGACACCTCGTTTGAAGACATCGCCCGCGAGGTGGTGAGCGGTTGCCCCATGGACATCAAGCGGGCACACCCCATCGCGCTGCTGCGCATCGCCTACCACCTGTTCGCGGCTGGCGATAGAGCGGCCTATGAACTGGCGCTGGCACAGGCGGAAATCATCATTAACAAAGCGGACACACCCGTCTTGTATGGTGAGTGGCTGTTGGTGTCCATGCTGCGCCACCTGCCGGATGTACACCGCATGCACAGCGTACTGCTGGAGGCGGAGGCCTTTTTGCAGGGGCCGCCGCAATCGATACCACCAGGCGAACCTTTCCTTTTTGGCTGTCCCAGTATTTGGTTTGCGCTGTATCACACGCCGGGGCGCGGCGCGCACATCGCGGATGGGTTCACGCAGCTCATGCGCACATACCGCCGGGTGTTCGGCGGACGGGGCTTTGGGGCGGACCAGTTGTTCCGGGGCGAAATGGCCAGCATGCAGATGCGCTTGTCCGAGGCGGAAGACTACGCGCACATGGCGGCCGCCCTGGGGGAACAGGCCAACGAGCCAACGGTGGTCTATGGCGCGGCATTGCTACTGGCGCGCATTGCCATCGCCAGGAAAGACCTGGACGGCGCGCTGAAGGCCCTGTCCTACCTGGAGGAAGTGGCCGTCACATTCCCATCCCTTCAGGGCACGGCCATGACCAAGTACATGCTGGCGTCTGTGCATGGGCTGATTCTGTCCATGATGCAGGAAATCGGCATGGCGCTTGAAGTTGCCGATAGCACCGCCAGGCTTCCGCGCGGCAACTCCCTGCTGGCGCAGATGACCCTGCATGTGCGCGTGGTGGATTTGATGCTGCGCGGAGAGGTGGCGCGGGGTTTGGGCGAGATGGAGGCCGTGCTGAGCCAGGATGACCTGCACTGCAATAACTTTACACGCATGACGCTGAACACCGCGGTCGCGGTATGCATGGCGCTGGTTGGGCGGCCCAACGAAGCGCTGGAGGCGCTGACCAAGGCATTGGAGGCCGCCCACGAAGATGGCCTGATGGCCATGTTTTTCAACCATCGAGAAGCGCTGCGGCCGCTGTTTTCCCATCCGAGCCTTGCGAAGTACAAGGCGTTTATCCATGCCATCCTGACCTGCGAGGTGGAGGGGGCGGCACCAAGTGCCTCCGACCGAACGCTGCACCATCAAACCGACCTGCCCGGCACCCTAACCGAGCGGGAACGCGAGGTGGCGCAGCTGGCGGCCAAGGGCCTTCGTAACGCGGAAATCGCCAAGCGCTTGTTTATATCCGAAAACACGGTAAAAAAACATATGCAAACCATCTTTGAAAAACTGGACATCGACCGCCGCTCCCGCCTTGTGGAGCACCTCAGGCCCCACTGAACGCGCTGTTTGGTTGACCAAACTTACTTTGAAAGGTAGAATACAAAAGGTTACCGAAACGACGGAATGCCATAGTGTTGGTGCGGTCGTTTTTTACGTTTGATAGAGGGTGGGGATTCTTGTGCAGTACTTGGTGATTGGCGTTATTCTCATTCTGGCACTGCTTGCCATCCGCTTGTCCAGCAAGCATGGCATACCGGCGCTGTTGCTGTTCATCGTGTTGGGCATGGGGTTTGGCGTGCTGGGGCTGAACTTTGAAGACTATCAGTTTGCAGACGGGCTTGCCTCCGTAGCGCTGATGGTCATCATGTTTTACGGAGGCTTTGGCACCAACTGGAACATGACCAAGCCTGTAGCCAAAGAAGCCATTGTGCTCAGTTCCCTGGGCGTGGTCACAACGGCGTTGCTGACGGGTCTGTTCTGTCACTTCGTACTGGGCTTCACCATGCTGGAGGGCATGCTGGTTGGGTCTATCGTTGGCTCCACAGACTACGCCAGCGTATCCAACATTCTACGCTCCAAAAACCTGAACCTGAAGTACAACACCGCGCCGCTGCTGGAGCTGGAAAGCGGCTCCAACGACCCCACCGCCTACACCATG
>CAYFSN010000087.1:0-8048 GCA_964345845.1 uncultured Christensenella sp. | reverse complement strand
GAAGTAGCCGTTGTCGGCGGTCATGGGGTAGGCGTACAGGAAGTCGCCCACGGTGGCGGCCTCGATGGCGCCGGCCACGTTCGCGGCTTCAATTTCCTTGCGGTTGCGGGTTACTTCGTACAGCGCGCCGGCGTTGACCAAGTCCAAGATTTGGTCGTTGGGGAACGCGAATACGTCGGCGGCGGCCTCCGGGTCTTCCAGGTACTTGGCGCGCGCGTCGGGCTCGCCTACGACACCCATTTCGATTTCGTAGGTTTTGTCCGGGTTGGCGGCCTTGAAGCCTTCCACCATTTCTTTGAGCATTTCCTGGTCTTCCTGTGCGCCCCACAGCTTCAGCTTCACAGCGTCCGTCGCGAAGGCCGGCAGGGCCAGGGTCAGCGCCAGGGCAAGCACCAGCGCCAGTGACAGCAGTTTTTTCATGAAGGTTCCTCCTTTTATATCGGCAGCCCCGCTGCCGTTTGGTTCATAATGAGCATATACCCGTTTACATGGGGTGAAAACGTTTGCGGAATCGTTTTCATGTACTTTTATTATAAAGAGGTTGCAGGGAAAGTCAACACCTTTTTCTACAGATTGGCCTATGCGCATCAAAGCCAGAAGACATAAAAAGCCGCCTGCGCGGCGGCTTGAGGTGTTTGCTGTTTACCGGGCGGCTTGCTCGGGCGCTGTGTTCAGCGTTGCTTCGTCCTTGGGCGCGTAGTCCGCCATGGACTTCACCGGCAGGCAGACCACAACGCGGCAACCCAAACCCTCGCGGGTGACCACTTGGAAGTAGCCCTGGTGCTGGTCCACAATCCACTTGGCGATGGACAGCCCCAGCCCCGCGCCGCCAGTGTTGCGCGCCCGGGCAGGGTCTGAGCGGAAGAAGCGCTCAAACACATGGGGCAAATCTTGTGCGGCGATGCCTTGGCCGGTGTCCTGAATGGAGAAGCAGGGCACGCCACGCTCGTCCACAAAGCTGCGCAGCGTGATGGGCTGACCGGGGGAGGAGTACTTGGCGGCGTTGTCGCACAGCACGCGGGCGGCTTGTTTCAGCTGCGCGGGGTCGCCAACGGCGGGCACCACCTGGTCGGCCTGCAGGCGCCAGACATGCTCCTTGTCAATCATCTCGTATTCTTCGTACACTTCGCGCATCAGCCGGGACAGGTCCAGGGGCTTCAGTTTAGGCTGCTGGCGTCCAGCGTCTCCCCTGGCCAGGAACAGCAGTTGCTCCACCAATTGCTGCATGTTGTCCGGCTCCGTGCGGATGGCGGTGATGCTTTCGTTCAGAATCTTCTCATCGTCCTTGCCCCAGCGGTCCAGCATCTGCGCGTACCCCTGGATGACAGAGATGGGGGTGCGCAGCTCGTGGCTGGCGTCAGACACAAAGCGGTTTTGCTGGCGGTAGCTGTCGTGCATGCGGGTGACAAGGTTGTTGACGGCAGTCTCCAGTCCCTGCAGGTCGCTGTCGCCGGTGGACAGCCGGGCATCCGGCGCGGAGGGGCTTATTCTTTCGATGGCGTCTTCCAGGTCGTGGTATTTTTGCTCGTCAAACTTGATGCGGCTGAGTTGCTCGGCGGCGTCGCTCATCTGATGCAGCGGGTTCAGCAGCCGCATGGTGTGTCCGCGGCCGCTGCGCCAACTCATGAACAAGATGACAGCCTGGGCGCCCAGCAGCAATTTGCCCTGCTGGGAGACCACATCCAGGAAGGGCCCCGCGGCAATGCGGTGTGCCTCGCCCCCCGGCAGGGAAAACACATACTGTACCGAGCGAATCAATTCTCTGCCCTCAGCGCCTTTCAGCCACTGCAGGCTGCGCTGCAGCTGCACCTGCCATAGTTCGCCCAGCGCCTGCTTTTCCATGGCGTATGCCCAGCCAAACAGCACCGCGCCCACCACCAGCAGGTTGACCAGCATCAAGGTCCAAAACAGCCTGAAAACGTGGCTGCGGTTGATGCGCGCGGCGATGGACGACATGCGCTTGCTGACAGCCTTTTGCTTCATGTATCTTCCCTCAGGCAATAGCCTACGCCCCGCACAGTGTGCAGCAGTTTGATGCCAAATGCCTCGTCTATCTTCTGGCGCAGGTAGCGGATGTACACGTCCACCACATTGGTTTCGCCCACGTAGTCATAGCCCCACACCTTTTCCATCAGCGCGTCGCGGGTGAGGACGATGGATTGGTTTTCCATCAGCACCTGCAGCAGGGAAAACTCCCGCCCGGTCAGTTCCACTATATCGCCGTTCACGCTCACCTGGTGGCGGGCGATGTCCAGCTGCAGCGGGCCAACGGACAGCACCGGCAGGCTGGCGGACTGCTTTTTGCGCAGCGCCGTGCGGATGCGGGCCAACAATTCTTCGATGGAGAAAGGCTTGGTGATATAGTCGTCCGCGCCCATGTCCAGCCCCGTTACCTTGTCCATGACCGCGTCCCGCGCGGTCAGCATGATGACGGGGGCTGTGCTGGTCTTGCGCAGGCGCCGCAATACC
Source organism: uncultured Christensenella sp. (assembly GCA_964345845.1). Lineage (GTDB taxonomy): Bacteria > Bacillota > Clostridia > Christensenellales > Aristaeellaceae > UBA1038. Next base: position 5,579 of record CAYFSN010000087.1, on the reverse strand, counting down.
TCCAGCCCATTGAGGCCCGGCAGCATGATGTCCAGCAGCATCAGGTCCCAGCCGCTTTCTTCAGCCAGCTTGAGACCTGTGCGCCCATCCTCTGCCTTGATGACCTCGTAGCCCTCGTGCTGCAGTTCCAGCTCGATGAAGCGGGCGATTTTCTGCTCGTCCTCTACCAGCAGAATTTTGTGCACTTACTGTCCTCCGTTTTTGATTTGCTCGGCCATGTCGGCCGCCTTATCCATGGCACGGTTGACGCTGTCCACGCCGTCTAGGCCCTTGAAGCGGTAGCTAAGGCCAAAGAACAGGCCAACCACCAGTGCGGGAATCGTGAACCAGAAGGTGAACACCAGCAACAGCACCAGCGCCGTCAGCGGCAGGGAGAAGACCACCTTGCCCGCCTTGAGCACCTCCAGCTGAATCTGGTTCATGCGGTTGATGCCGCGCGCCAGCATGTCAAACACTTTGGCAAAGGTGCCGCGCGTATCCACATTGGCGGCGGGCTGGGGGCGGGGTTCTTCTTTGGTGGTGTAGCTGGCCGTATCCTGCCCGGCCACCTTGCCCGCCTTTTCCAAGTATACCACAGCGTCCAGCAGATCCCAGTCAGTGGCTTCCAGCGCTGCCTTGGCGTCTTCATAGGAAACCCGGGCGCGCTCCCGCAGTTTTTCTACCATTTCAAAATGTTCCATATTGTTTCTCCTTTTCCTGTCCCTTAGGTTAATTGCAGTATAACCGCCGGAGATTAAGTGAAAAGTGGGCGTTCATTAGAAAAGCATGAGAAAAGGGGCTGCCAGGCAGCCCCTTTGGGGAAAAGTCGATATCGGTTACTTCACGCCCAGCGCGGCCTTGGGGACAAAGCCCCGGACAAAGTCGGTGACGGATTCCACGTAGGCATAGTCGCCGACCAGACCGTACACCAGCACGGTTTTGCCGTTGGCGATGGGTACTTGCAGCGCGGTGTTCTGGCCAAACGGGTCTTCGGTGATGACGGTGCCGTCGGTCACGATGGGCAGGGTCTGCACGCTGGTCAGCTGCAGTTCCGGCACTTCCAGGTCTTCAGGCAGCATGCTCTGGGGGATGTAGCCCACCCGGTAGTTGCCCTGGCCGTCCAGGTCGTAGCCAATCATCACCCAGCCGGCCTGGCTGCCCCACAGACGCACGTTGCCGCCAGTGAAGACCAGATTCTGCTCGGCACGGATGTAGGTGTCGCCAGGCCCGGTGTGGATGGGGTACTGGCCTACGGGGATGGTGGCATCCACGTAATTCTGCAGGGCAGGTACGGTGGGTGCAGCCGGTTCCTCCACAGGTTCGGAGGTGGGCGCCGGGCCGACGAACACGAAGTCTACCTCAGCGGGTGTCGCCGTGCCGTCCAGTGAAACGGTGACCGTCACCGGCTGGGTGTCTTCGGGCAGGATGAGGGTGCCTGCCTGCGTATTGGTGGGCAGCACTTGGTGCTCCTGCGCGCCGGTCAGTGTGATGACCTCGCCGCCCACCAGGGCGCCTTCCGCGTCTTTGTAGTTGATGGTCACATCCGCCGTCACAGTGGCCGGGTCGGGCGCATCGGTGACAGGCGCGTCAGTAACGGGCGCGTCGGTCACGGGGGCATCTGTTACAGGGGCATCCGTCACAGGGGCAGGGGGAATGTCAAAGACAAAGCTGACGGCGTTGGGCGCCGCGGTGCCGTCCTGCAGCACCTCCACCTGTTGGGGGGTGTTGTCGGTGATGACATAGTCGCCAATCTGCGTGGTGGTAGCCTTCACATCGTGCATGCCCACGCCGGTCAGGGTGATGGTTTCCCCGCCGATCATATCGCCCTGCACGTTGCGGTAGCGCAGTTCCAACTGCGCGGAGACTTCTGGGGCCACGGTCGGTTCAGGGGCAGGGGTCGGGGTAGCGGTGGGGGCGGCCACCGGGGCCTTGTAGGTGAAGGTGATGGTGCTGGGGGCGGCGGTACCGTCCGCTGACACTGTGACCGGCACCTCGCGCGCGCTTTGCAGCACGTAGCCCGCGGGCACAAAGCTGTCGTTGGCGATGACGGTATGGCTGCCCTCGCTGAAGGTGACGGAGGTATCAAGCAGGCTCTTGCCCGCATCATCACGGTACTGCACGCTGACGGTAGCCTGGGCGGGCTTCTTGTAGGTGAAGACCACCTTGTCCGGTGTAGCCTTGCCATCGGCGTCCACCTGCACGTTCACTTGGCGCGCGCTGGTCAGCTCGTAGCCGGGCACCAGGGCGTCGTTGGCGGTGACGGTGTTGGGGCCGGTCATCACGGATACGCTGTCCTGATGGAGCATGGCGCCGTTCTGGTCCACGTAGTGCACCGGCAGCGACACGGTAATCGCGCTGGTTTTGTAGGTAAAGGTGAGCGTAGCGGGCGTCGCCGTGCCCTGCTGGGATACGGTGACCTTTTGTTCCCGCGCGCCTTCCAGCGTGTAGCCGTGCGGCACCAACGCGTCATTGGCGGCGATGGTGTGCTGCCCGGGCTGCAGGCTCATCATGTGGCTGGTAATCAGGTCGCCCGCAGTGTTGCGGTAGAACACCGGCACCACCACCGTGACCACCTGCGGGCCGCGGTAGACAAACGTCAGCGAGCCCGGCGTGGGGACGCCCTGGGCGCTGACCGCCACAGTCAACTGCGCCGGCGTTAACAGCGTAAAGCCCTGGGGTACACGGCCCTGCTGGGCGAACACCGTCATGGTCTGCCCATAGGGGGCGGCCACATAGTCCTGGCTTAATAGCTGGTTGCTGTCGCTTCTGTAGTAGATGGGCACATTCACCGTCTGCACCAGGGCCGGCGGCTGATAGGTGAAATTGATGGACGCGGGGGTAGCCACGCCGCGGTTATCCACCCGCACGGTGACGCTGCGCTGGCTGCGCAGGGTATACCCGCTGGGCACCTTGGCCGCATTGGGGGTCACGGTGCGTGTGCCGGGGGCCAGCACCAGGGTGTCGGTGTTAAAGGTTGCCCCGGTGGTGCTGACATAGAACACCGTCAGCGTGGCGTTGGTGGGCGCCACGGTGGGCCCGGCTGCGGATGCCGCCACCACGTTGGGGTCGTTATATAGCTTATTCAGGGTGTTTTTTCCGGCAATGCCGTCCACAGACAGCTTGTTGGCGCGCTGGAAATTGCGCACCGCTTCGTGGGTCTGCTTGCCAAACACACCGTCCACACCGCCCTTTAAGTAGCCCAGGTCGACAAGACGCTGTTGCAGGCGCTTCACTTCATCGCCGCGGCTGTTCATGGACAGCGTGGTCATAGCCGGCGTGGGGGAAACGGTGGGCACAGCGGTGGGCGCCGGGCTTTGGGTGACCACGGCGGTGGGGGCCGGGGTGGTAAAGTCCTGCGGCACCGGGGTCAGCGCCGGGCTGTTCACGCCGGCGCTGGACACCAGCACGGACATATATACCAGCAAGGTTCTCAACAAATCCATTCCATTCATCTCCTTTGCGGGGTTCTCACATGCATATAACGAAGCCCGCCTGCGGTTCCTTGCATGCGGGCCGGGTTTGGGCTATAGGTCGGTAAACTGTCGAAACTCGGTGAGGATGCCGTAGCCATCCGGGTAGTGGGCCGCGAACTGCGGCACCGCGTGGCTGGGGAAGGAGTTGCCCTCAATGAGCTGCGGGCCCTCCGGCGTCAGCGCCACATCCCACGCCACGTATTTTAACTGCGGCACGATGTTCATGGCTTCCAGGCACATGGCCTTGGCCTCTTCAAAATAGGGCAGTTGAAAGCCCACAATGGGGGTGTTGGTCAGCGGGTGATGGGTGTAGACCTTGCTTTGCTTATCGGCGGCGACCGTTTGCAGGGTGCCTGTGTCCAGGTCGACCCTGGCGGCCATACCGCCGGCATCCACATTATCCAGCGGCTTGCCGTTGCCAATGCGCAGGAAGGCGTAGACAATGCCCTCCTTTTTCTCCCCGCGCAGGGTGGCGATGCGCACCGTGTTGACCGAGCCCGGGTACAGCCGCGCCATGTCCGGGTGCTGGGTGATGTTTTCTTCAATGATGCTGGTGCCCTGGGCACGCAGCTGCTTTTCAAAGGCGTCCATGTCCTGCCAGGCGTCCGCATCATACTTGGCGATGCCTACACCGCTGGACCCCTCAATGGGCTTGACGAACACGGCCTTTTGCGTCTGCAAAAAGTCGCGCAGCGCCTGGGAAGTCAGGTTTTCATCCACCCTGAGCCAATCCCGGTGCACCCACTTGGAAAACAGCTGGTTAAACGCGGCCTTGTCGTCAAAGTGATGCCAGTAGGCCTTGTCGTTCATGCGGCGCACAAGGCCGTTGTTAATGCCCCGGGTGATGACTGTGCGGCGCTGGGCGCCGTTTAGCTTGTACATCTGGGCGATGCGGTAGTCCATGTAGCCGGCGTTGTACTTCACGCCGCACACCAGCATGTCTGCAAGCAGCCGGGGGGACGAGCGGCCGGATTCTTCCTTCAGGCGGTCCATGGTGATGCGCATGCGGTTGCGGTCAATGCGCACCAGGCGTTTAAAGAAATACGATAGTCTGCTCATGGCTATACGTTGAAGCGGAACAGCACCACATCGCCGTCCTGCATGGTGTACTCTTTGCCTTCACTGCGAACCAGGCCCTTTTCCTTGCACGCGGTCATGCTGCCCAGTTCCGCTAAGGTGTGGTAGGGCACGACCTCAGCGCGGATGAATCCTTTTTCAAAGTCCGTGTGTATTTTGCCGGCGGCCTGGGGCGCCTTGGTGCCCCGGGTAATGGTCCACGCCCGGCACTCATCTGGGCCGACGGTAAAAAAGCTGATGAGCCCCAGCAGGCTGTAGCAGCGCTGCACCAAGCGGTCCAGCCCGCTCTTGCCGATGCCCAGCTCCTGCAAAAACTGCGCCTTTTCCTCCGGCTCCATGGACGCCACTTCCTGCTCGATGGCGGCGCTGATGGTCAGGCTTTCAGCGCCCTCCTTCGCGGCCTCCTCGCGGATGGCCGCCACATGGGGGATGGCCTCCTCCGGTTTTCCGATGTCTTCTTCCGCGATGTTAAGTGCATACACCACGGGTTTGGTCGTCAGCAGAAACCAGCCGCGGATGGTCTCGCGCTCTTCGTCTGTCTTTGCCTCAAACGAGCGGCCGGGCTGCCCGCTTTCCAGATGGTCCAGCATGCGCTGGGCCAGTTCTGCCTCCGCCTGACACTTTTTCTCGCCGGACTTCTGCATCTTCTGCGCCTTTTCCTGGCGGCGCTGCACGGTGTCCATGTCGGCGAAAAGCAGTTCCAGGTTGATGGTTTCCATGTCGCGCAGCGGGTCGATGCTGCCCTCCACGTGGATGATGTTCTCGTCTTCAAAGCAGCGCACCACATGCACAATGGCGTCCACTTCGCGAATGTGGGAGAGGAACTTGTTGCCCAGGCCCTCGCCTCGGCTGGCGCCGCGCACCAGGCCCGCGATGTCCAGAAACTCGATGGTGGCGGGGGTGTGCTTTTTGGGCTGGTACATGCGGCTGAGGTTGTCCAGCCGCTCGTCTGGCACCAGCACCACACCGGCGTTGGGCTCGATGGTGCAGAATGGATAGTTGGCCGACATGGCGCCGTCGTTGGTAATGGCGATAAACAGGGTAGACTTG
>CAYFSN010000086.1:0-8081 GCA_964345845.1 uncultured Christensenella sp. | reverse complement strand
ATCCAGATCAACCCGGCCGATTTGCGCATAGACACCTTCCGCGCCAGCGGCGCCGGCGGCCAGCACGTCAACCGCACGGACTCCGCCGTGCGCATCACCCACCTGCCCACGGGGCTGGTGGTCACCTGTCAGGATGAAAAGAGCCAAATCAAGAACAAGGAAAAGGCCATGAAGGTGCTGCGCAGCCGGCTGTACGAGCACTACAATGCCGAGCAAAACGCCGAATATGCCCAGAACCGCCGGGGGCAGATTGGCACCGGCGACCGCAGTGAGCGCATCCGCACATACAACTTTCCCCAGGGCCGGGTCACCGACCACCGCATCGGGCTGACCCTGCACCGCATCAGCGACATCATGGACGGCGACCTGGACGAAATCATCGACGCGCTGACCATTGAAGCGCAAAGCGAGGAAATGAAGCAGCTGGCCCTGGACGCGTAGCGCGCCCGAAAAAATGCATGAATGCCCAGCGTTTCAACGTTTTATATGGAAGAGTACCGTCGAGCGCAGCGCTTGACAGAGAAGTGGAGGGTGTATGCAGTATCAACCACAGCGTCCGCCGGACCGGCGCCCCATGAGCAACGCCAACAAGCTGCTGATTATTGCCAGCGTGGCCGCTGTGTTTGTGCTGGGCGGCCTGTCCATCTTCCTGGGGCGGGAAAAGCCGCCCGCGCCGCCGCCTGTCGCGGTGCCCACCAGCACCCCCCAGCCCGGGGGCTTTCTCACCATTGATGAAGCCCAGGCACAGATTACCGCCACCCCCACGGCCGCCCCAGCCATGATTGTGTCGCCGGAGCCGCCCACCGCAACCCCGGTGCCCAACTTTGAAATGACGCCTCAGCCCACTGACATCCCCACGCTTAAAAAAGGCGCCACGGGCGACGCGGTTAAGAGCATGCAGGCGCGCCTGGAGGAACTGGGCTACATGCGCCCGGAAAGCGATGACGGCCAGTTCGGCCAGGGCACCGAGAACGCCGTGAAGGCCTTCCAGAACGCCAATGGCCTGCGGGCGGACGGCGCCGCCGGCGCCCAGACGCTGACCAAGTTGTTCAGCGACGACGCGGTGAGAAAGCCGGAGTAACGCCCGCATTCAAAAACCAGCATCCCTTTTAGAAATGCTGGTTTTTTGTTGAGCAGCCTTAGTCAGCCGCTGTCCACGTGCCGTTCTGGTCGATGGCCTCCAGGATTTCCTGGGTGCGCAGGGCCATGGGCGCGCTGGATGTCAGCGGGTCGCCTTTGCCCAGCAGGGCGTTCACCACTTGTTGGATGTAGGGCTGCTGCACATGGGGCAGGGGGTCAAAGGCCAGGGTCTCCGCCTGCCCGCCCCTTCGCAGGGTGATGGGCTCCAGGTTCATGAACGCCAGTTCCAGTGTGCCTTCGGTGCCGAACACCCGCAGTTTGTCGATGCTGTCGGTGGCGTGCATGGAAAACTGCATGGTGCCCTGCACGCCGCTTTTCAGCACAAACACCGCGCTGGACACATCGTTCACCTGGTAGCGCTGCCCCAGGTTGTTGCTGCGGCCAATGACCTCCCTGGGTTCGCCCAGCAGCATCAAGGTGGTGTCCACCATGTGGCTGCCCACGTCGTAAAGCAGGCCGCCGCCGGACAAGGCCTTGTCCATCAGCCAGGGGCGGTTCGGGTCGGGCTGAAGCGGCGGGGTAGCAAACAGGTACTGAAAGCTCATCACCTGGCCGATGGCGCCCTCCTGAAGCAGTTTTTTCGCCTGCAAAAACTTGGGCTGGCCGCGGCGGTAGTAGGCCACGAACAGCGGCACCTGGTGCTGCTTGCAGGCGGCGATCATGGCCCGGGCGTCAGCGGCGGTGGTGGCCATGGGCTTTTCCACGTACACGGCCTTGCCGTGCTTGGCGGCCTCGATGGTGTAAAACGCGTGGCTTTCAGGCGGCGTGGCCACGTACACGGCGTTCACCTGGGGGTGGGTGAGCACATCCAGGTAGTTGTCTGTCCAGGCGGGCACCTGATGGCGGCGGGCATAGTCCGCGGCCTTTTCCGCGTTTCTGCGCATGACGATGACCAGCTCAGACCCGTCCGCCTTTTGCAGTGCCGGGCCGCTTTTGCGCTCGGTCACATCCCCGCAGCCAATGATGCCAAAACGTACTTTTTCCATATGTTACCTTTCCGGCCAGCCTTTGCAGGGCGGCGCGTTGCTGCGCGCTTAGGCGTAGCTGTGTATGCTGGGTATCCAGGTGTTGACGCCAATGTAGGTGAATATGACGCACAGAAACCCAATGACCGCGAACCAGGCGGCCTTTTTGCCCCGCCAGCCGCGGCTGATGCGCAGGTGCAGGTAGATGGCGTAGATAATCCACGTAACCAGCGACCAGGTCTCCTTGGGGTCCCAGGTCCAGTAGCGGCCCCAGGCACGCTGCGCCCAGATGGCGCCGGTGACGATGACCAGCGTGAGGAACAGAAAGCCCAGGCAGATGATGCGGTAGTTGAGGATGTCCAGCCGCTCTTTGTCCGGGAAGTAGCGCTCGGTAAACTCGCTGCGGCCCAGGCGGTGGTGCATCAAGTACAGCAGCGACCCGCCAAACGCCACGCCGAAGCTGCCGTAGCTGATGATGGCGGTGCTGACGTGGATGGCCAGCCAGTTGCTCTGCAGTGCAGGCATCAGCTCGTTCACCTGGCGGGACTGCATGGCCGCGTAGCCAATGATGAGGAAGATGACCGGCGCCACAAAGGTGCCCAGCGCGCGGAAGTGCGCCTTTCTGGCGAAGATGAGGTAGGCCAGCGCCACACCCCAGGCAAAACTGGTGGCGAACTCATACTGGTTGGAAAAAGGCAGCCGCCCGGCACCAATGGTGCGCACCACCAGCGCCGCGGTGTGGGTTAAGAAGGCGCCCAGCAGCACCCACCCGGCCAAGGCACCCGGCTTTTCCTTTTTTAGCGTAAAGAAGATGATGTACAGCACCGACGCCAACAGGTAGCCCAGCGCCGTGATGGTAAACAGTACGGTTTCCGCCTGCATGTAGTTCATGGCTGCGTCAGAACCTCCTTGATGATGATGGCGGCTTTGTCAGAAAACAACGCCTCGCCCTTCGCGGTATGGCCCCAGATGGTTACCTGCTCGCCCTCTTGCTTTAGCCACAGTTCCTCCGGCCGCAGGTAAAACGCCAGGAACAGGCCGATGAGCATCAGCGCGCCGCCTGCCGCCACAATGGGCAGGGTGGGGTCGGACACCACCTGGATGAGGGTGTAGGGCTGCGGGTCGCTGAGCACAAAGCGCCAATCCGCCGCCTTGATGTCATAGCCCATGCCGGCCACGTTCATGTCTACCAATTTGCCCTGGTAGAACAGCGAAAACAGCGCCGCGGGGTTGTTCAGGTGCGGGCTGCGGGTGCGGGGGCCGCCCGGGCCCTGGATATAGTCCGGGTACAGCGTGTGAAACACCAGCGCCAGGTCGGTATAGTCTGCATTCAGCGTGGTCAGTTCCAGGCTTTCCCCGGCAAACAGCACGCGGCTGTCCACCTGCTCGTCGCCCTGGTAGGTGGCAAGTGTTGCGGCCCAGCCAGTGGAGTTTTGCAGAAAGCTTTTGCCATAGGCCTGCAGGGGGGCGTTCACCATGCTGCGCCCGGTGTGCTGGGTGCCGTCCTCTACGTTGTAGATGGTGAGGTCGGCGATGTACTGCTCCACCGTGTTGTCCGGCCGCAGGATGATGTCAAAGTTGTCGATGCCCACTTCAAGCTGGGTGCCTGGCACCGGCAGGCGTTGGCCGGGCACGCCGTACACACTGGTTTCAAAGTGCAGCATCTGCCCCAGAGCAAAACCCACCACGATGACCAGCATGCCCAGGTGGCTCAGCCACGAGCCCCACAGCCCGGCCTTTCGGCGAACCGCGTAGCGCCATGTGCCGTCTTCCCGCGTGACAGGGTCAGTGTAGGCAAACCCCATGCGGCGAAAGAACCGCTGCGCCTGCTTTGGGGTGGCCTGGTAGGTGAACACCGGGTTGCCCCGGGCGAGGAGTTTTTCCAGGCTGTAGCCCGCGCGGTAGGCTTTCAGCACCGCCGGAAAGCGCAGTAGGCTGCACAGACACAGGTTCACCAGCAGCAGCGCCACCAGCGCCACAAACCACCAGGCGGTGAACACCCGGTGCAGCTGCAAAGCCTGCAGCACCCCTGCCACCCCTTCGCCGTACAGCGCCTGGTATTGGGCGGGCTGCGCCCCCTGGGGAATGACCCCGCCGATGACACAGGCGACCACAATCAGCCCAAGCAATAGCAGCGCCAGCCGCATGGAGGCCACAAACCGGCCAAGTTTCTTCAGCAAATGCTTCTCCCTTCATGGCGTTCGTCCAAGGCGCTCCGCCTGGCGCGGCACCCGCTGCAATAGAAAGGGCCTGCCGGGTTGCGGCAGGCCCCGGTCAGGCGGGGTTACAGGTCTTCTGCCAGCAGCTGCATGGCCTGGTCGCACAGTTCCTCGGCCTTATCCAGGCACTCGGTGGCCAGCTTGCTGTTGTGGGCGCCCTCGCTGTTTTCGACGAACACAAAGTCCCAGTAAAACTGCGCTTCGCGGTTTAGCTGGCGAATGGGCTCCAGCGCTTCATCGGCGGCGCCGGCGGCGACCTTGTCGGCCAGCGCGTTGGTGAGCACCACCAGCTTGTCGGCCACCTGGTAGGTGCGCTCCTCCATGTCATCCTGAATGCCTTTGACAAAGCCCTCCAGGTCCTGGTGGCAGGCGGCGCAGCTTTCCGCGATGGCGGGGCTGTTCAGCGGGCTGACCAGGTAGTGGCTGCTGTATTTCTCCCCGGCGTCGTTCTCGGCCTTGCCCATGTGGCAGTCGGCGCAGCTGAAGGTGCCCTTGTGCACACTGCCCTGGCCCATGTAGGTTTCAAACTCCGGGTGCTGCACCTTCACCATGCGGCTACCGGTGCGGGGGTTGGTAAAGTCGGCAAAGTCCATCGCCTGGTAGTAGGCGTAAATGCTTTCGGGGGTGGCGTTCTCCAGGCCCTTGTAGGGCAGCACCGTGGCGTTTGTATCCGCGGGGAAGTAGTACTCCACATGGCACTGGGCGCAGGCTAGGTTCTGGGGCTTGATGTCGTCGCCCGCGGTGGCATTTAGCAGGTAGGCGTGGGTGACCTCCAGCCCCGGCACATCGTTGCCGTGGCAGTTGTAGCAGCTGATGCCGCCGGCTAGTTGGTCATAGGCTTCGTCAAAGGGGAGGGCATAGGCCTGAAAGCCCATCTTGTTCACCATAGCGGTATAGTCGCCCGATTTGCAGGTGAGGCAGTTGGCCAGGGGATGGGGCCGGCCGATATTTTTGACATCTTCCAACGTGTATTCGTGGCCGCGCGCCGCAGCGTAGGAATAGCCAAAGCCAGAGCCCTCGTACAGCACCGCGATTTGCGGGTGGGCGGCGACATAGTCGTAGGTCTCCTCATTTTCGGCGTTGCGCAGGAAACTGTCGTACTGGTTGGGGTACTTTTCCGCCCAATCCTTCGCGGGCAATGCCTCCGCCAGCACCAGCGCCGTGGCCGCCAACACCACCGCGATGAGCGCAAACACGAGGATTCGCTTTTTCATGGGGAGCCCTCCTTATGCATGTTCTTGTTTTATTATACTCATGCCTATGGCAAGCGTCAATAGCATAAGATGCCCCGCGGCGTTTCCGACGCGGGGCGCTTGAACGGGAGAGGGGGTCAGCCGTTGCTGGTCTGTGTGTCCACCTGCAGCACGGTGCCGTCAATGGCGTCTATCCACACCATGCCGATGCTGGTTTCGTAGTTGGTGCGCGCGTCTAAAAACTCCACCTGATACAACTGGTCAGCGGGCATGAAGCCCTTGGAAAAGCCCAAGTTCACGGCCAGCCGCACGCTGTCAAAGTCTTCCTGCGTGTACTTGTTTTCGCCGGCCTTTTTCAGCGCCGCCCAGGCGATTTCCTGTGCCTGCTCGGGGCTGATATTGCCTGGGCCCGGTACGCCTGAGATGATGAGGTTTCCGTCCTGCAGGGCGTCCTCGCTGAAGTAGCGCCACAGGCTTAGAACAGCCTTTTGCTCCAGCGGCCAGAAGGCGGTGTTGTCGCCGTACTCGGCCTGCCAGGCTTCTAAGTCCCGTGCCACGCTCTCCTGGGTGTCACCGCGCTTGTCCATGTGCTGCCAGAAGTGCTCCGGCGCGACCCCATTGCCCCATACGGCGGGGCGGCCGTCCGGCCCCATATGGCTCCACGCGGGCTGCGGCACATAGGGAACGCCATCTGGTTCTGTCTGGCGGTCTACCAGGAAGGTCACTTCCGTGGTTTTACCGGTGGCGGCGTCGATGACCACCAGCGCGTAGTCGTTACCCATGGGGGTTTCGCCAAACTCCGCAAAGGTGATTTGCCAGGTGCGGCTGCCGGTGGTCAGGCTGTTGTACACAAATTGCACGATGGGCTTTAGCGCCTCCATGTTGGTGTCATCCCGGTCGGCCGCGGCTTCCCGCAGGCTTTCCCAGGCCAGCTGCACGGCGGCATCCTCCTGCATGTCGTCCGGTGCCGGGATGCCCCGGAAAATGGCGCCGGGGGAGACGATGCCGCTTCTGTTATCGGCCATGGCCTGGTACAGCACCGGCCAGTAGCGGTCGCCAATGCCGTACTCCTGGTTTAAGCGGGTGTAGATGCCCGTGGCGGTCTGGCCGTTGTAGCCGATGCCCTGCAGCGCGTCCCAGTAGTACTGCGGCGCGCTCTCCAGGTCGGTGGGGAAAAACTCTGTTTGCATGCGCTGCAGCATTTCCTCGTCCGACAGCTTGGGTACGGGCGTGGCGAAAGCCCGGCGTTCTTCGGGTATCAGCGCGTCCAGCGCATAGCGGCGGTGGTAGTCGTTGCCGGGGGAATATACATCCGCCACGTCCACCTGCCCTGTCAGGGCGTCCACCTCCGCCAGGTAGTCACGGCCAAAGCTCACCTTCCAGCGCTGCTGGTCGTCCGTTTCCAGGTAGATGGCGTACACATAGTCCGCCGCCGCGCGGTAGTCGGCATGGCCGTTGCGCAGTGTCTGTTCGTCTACCTTGTACTTGTCCTTAATGGCTTTGATGGCCTGTTCAATGGCCGCTTCCCGGGATATGGCGCCCTCGGGCGGGGTGTACCGCTGCTGGAGGATGTAGACCATGTCCCTGTGGCGGTCGGCCTGGGCTTCCGCCACGGTCACGCCGGTTGCCAGCAGCTGGTCGCGCAGCTCCTGCCAGGTGGCTTGGGTGAAGGTATCCCAGCTGCCCTCCAGGTTGCTGTACAGGGTCGCGTACTGGTGCAGCAGGATGCCGGCTTTCTGCAGCGGGGTGCCCTCCTCCAGGGCTTGTAGGTTGGTGGAAAAGTCCGTCACCCACCCTTGCGGCGTCATGATGAAGGAAAAACCCGGCTCGCCAGGCGTTTTGGGGCGGAAGGTCAGCCACCATTCCCGCAGCACAAACCAGGGGTTCTGGCGGATGGCGGTGAAGGTGCGACCGGTTTCGTAGTGTTCAGGGTCCAGCACCGGGAACGCGCGCCCCATGTGCTCGGTGATGTACTGCGCCGCCGCCTGCTCAATCTCCTGCTGGCTCAATTCGCCGTCTTCCGGCAGCGCCGCGGCCCGCTCGGCGTCCGGGTCCAGCTTCAAAAACAGTTCGCCGTACCAGTATTGGTCTTCCACGCTCCAGGTGTCCGGCTGCGGGCCCAGCTCTGATTTGGCGAACAGGCGGGCCAGTTCTTCCTTGTAGTAGCCGTCCTCCTTGTCCAGGCGGCCAAACAGATCGTCATCCAGGGGGATGCCGTGCTCCTTGGCCAGGGCCAGTATCTCCTGTACTTCTTCTTTGGTAAAGCGGTTGCCTTCGCTTTCGCTGGCCATGGGGGCGATAACCTGCTCCACCATGTCCTTGCCGCCAAGCAGTACGCTCAGCGCCACGGCCAGGCCCACAGACATCTTTCTTTTCATGGGTTCTCCTTTCTGTATGCGGTTCATCAGCTGCCGGCGGCTGTATTCCGTCACCGCCAGGCCGGAGAGATTGGTGTCAATTGCGCGTTTGTACTCAGTACGCATGGGATATCCCTCCTTCCAGCTGGGTTTTCAGCAGGCTTTCGGCCTGCTTTAGGCGGTAGCGCACCGAGGACGCGTTTATCT
>CAYFSN010000085.1:0-8404 GCA_964345845.1 uncultured Christensenella sp. | reverse complement strand
ACCGGGACGGGGTCATCCGCTGCCACAGGGATGTGGGGCTGGTGAACGAGGTATTAACCCGGGAGGTGCTGGAGAAAATCGCCGAGGGGTCCATGGCGGTGGGGCACTGCCGCTACGGTACCCAGGGCACCGGCAGCCGCGAAAACGCCCAGCCCATGCTGGTGAACCATCTGAAGGGACAGATGGCGCTGTGCCACAACGGCAACCTGACCAACGCGGCGGAATTGAAGGAAGAAATGGAGCTGAACGGCGCCATCTTCCACACCACCACCGACAGCGAGGTCATCGCGTATGTGATTACTTCGCAGCGCCTCAAAACCCCTTCCATTGAAGCGGCGGTGCTCAGCGCCATGGCACGCATGCGGGGGGCGTATTCGTTGGTGCTGATGAGCCCCACCAAGCTCATCGCGGCCCGGGACCCCCATGGCTTTAGGCCGCTGTGCATGGGCCGCCTGGGGGAGGACACAGTGTTCGCCAGCGAGTCCTGCGCGCTGGACGCCATTGGCGCCACCTTTGTGCGGGACATCGCCCCGGGCGAAGTGGTGAAGGTAACCCGGGAAGGCGTGGAGAGCTTCCGGATGGAGCACACAGAGGCGCCCACCATGTGCGTGTTTGAGTTTATCTATTTCGCCCGGCCGGATTCCGTCATGGAAGGCGCGTCCGTACACGAAGCGCGGCTGCGGGCCGGGGCCTACCTGGCGCTGGATCATCCCGTGGATGCGGACATCGTCATCGGTGTGCCGGACAGCGGCATCGACGCGGCGCTGGGCTATGCCCGGCAAAGCGGCATTCCCTATGGCGTTGGGTTCATCAAGAACCGGTATGTGGGGCGCACCTTCATACAGCCCGGGCAAAAACAGCGCGAGGGGCAGGTGCGCATCAAACTGAACGTACTGCGCCACAGCGTGCAGGGCAAGCGCGTGGTGCTGATTGACGACAGCATCGTGCGCGGCACCACCGCCGGGCGCATTGTGGGATTGCTTCGGGAGGCTGGGGCTACCCAGGTACACATGCGGCTGAGTTCACCGCCGTTTATTCATCCCTGTTACTTCGGCGCCGACATTCCCTCCCGCGAGGGGCTGATGGCCCACCGCCATACCCAGGAGGAGATGGCGCGCATCATTGGCGTAGACAGCCTGGGCTTTCTCAGCGTAGACGCCTGCGACAAGCTGGCGGCCGGCGCGCGCACGGGCTTTTGTAAGGGCTGCTTTACCGGCCAGTACCCGGCGGAGATTCCCGCCCGGCCGCTGGTGAACCGCTATGCCCGCAGGCTGAGCGAGAAATGGGAGGCGCAGACATGAAAAGCCACAGCGAACACTACCGCCGGGCAGGGGTGGACATCAACGCCGGCTACCGCGCGGTGGAACTGATGAAGGACAGCGTGCAGCGCACCTTCACCCCCGGTGTGCTCAGCGGCTTGGGCGGGTTTGGCGGGCTGTTCGCGCCGGACCTGACGGGCATGAAGCGCCCGGTGCTGGTCAGCGGTACTGACGGTGTCGGCACCAAGCTGAAGCTCGCCTTTCAGCTGAACAAGCACGACACCATCGGCATCGACTGCGTGGCCATGTGTGCCAACGATGTGCTGTGCGCGGGTGCCGCCCCGCTGTTTTTCCTGGACTACGTGGCCGTAGGCAAAAATGACCCGCAGCAGGTGGCCGCCATTGTCAGCGGCGTAGCCGAAGGCTGTCTGCAGGCGGGCTGTGCCCTCATTGGCGGCGAGACGGCGGAAATGCCGGGCTTTTACCAGCCGGGGGAATACGACATCGCCGGCTTTTGTGTGGGGCTGGTGGATGAGGAGAAAATCCTCAACAAACAAGCTGTGCAGCCCGGCGACAAGCTGATTGCCCTGCCCAGCAGCGGGCCGCACAGCAATGGCTTTTCGCTGATTCGCGCGGCGCTGGATACCGAAAACCGGGACTTAAGCGAGCGGCCGGCGCAGCTTGATGGCCGCACCCTGGGGGAGGCGCTGCTGGCGCCCACCCGCATCTATGTAAAGCCTGTGCTGGCCCTGCTGAAGGAAGTGGCCGTGCGGGGCATCGCCCACATCACTGGCGGCGGCTTTTATGAGAACATTCCCCGCGCGCTGCCGGAGGGGCTCTCCGCCCATGTGCGGCGTGACGATGTGCGAGTGCCCGCCGTGTTTGACCTCATCGCCCAGGCGGGCGGCATCCCGCAGGACGAGATGTTCTCCACCTTCAACATGGGGGTGGGCATGGTGGTCATTGTGCCGCAGGAAGCGGAGGAGCATGCGCTTGAAGTGCTGCACGCCGCTGGAGAAGACGCCTACACGCTGGGTGAGGTACTTGAGGGCGAACAGCCTTTGGTGATGCAGTGAACCGCGTACGCACCGCCGTGCTGGTCAGCGGCTCCGGCACCAACTTGCAGGCATTGCTGGACGCGGCGCAGGCAGGGCAAATGCCGGGCACGGACATTTGCCTGGTCATCAGCAGCAAGCCGGGTGTTATGGCGCTTTCGCGCGCGGAGAACCACGGCGTGAAAGCCATGGCATTTGACACCAAAGCCCTCGGTACTGCGGAAACAGAGCGACGAATATTGCATGAATTGGCCCAAGAGGGCGTTGAACTGGTGGTGCTGGCGGGGTTTTTAATGATACTGAGCCCCGCGTTCGTGGCACGCTACGCCGGGCGCATTGTCAACGTACACCCCTCGCTGCTGCCGGCTTTCGGCGGGGTGGGCATGTACGGGCTGAAGGTACATGAAGCGGCGCTGAAGCGCGGCGTGAAGGTGACCGGCGCCACCGTGCACTTGGTCACTGACGAGGCGGACGCCGGCCCCATCCTGCTGCAAAAAGCCGTGCGGGTATGCAAAGGGGACACGCCTCAGAGCCTGCAAAAGCGGGTGATGGAGCAAGCGGAGTGGCAACTGCTGCCCCGGGCGGTGCATCAACTAAGCCAGAGGATTTTGAAGGAGCGGTACCATGCGCAGACATGATTTTTATGACCTGCTAAAAGGCAATCCCTACCCCGGCCGGGGCATCCTATTAGGGGTGGGGCATAACGGCGAGCGGCTGGCGCTGTACTTCATCATGGGGCGCAGCGAAAACAGCCGCAACCGGGTGTTTGTTCCGGAGGGTGATGCCTTCCGGATTGAGCCCTTTGACGTTCAGAAGATTGAAGACCCCAGCCTCATCCTCTACCGGCCCATGCGCACCCATGCGGGCAGCGTGGTGCTGACCAATGGCGACCAGACGGACACTGTGCTGGAAGCGCTGCATGCGGGCGGTACCTTTGAAGGCGGCCTGCGTACCCGGCGCTTTGAGCCTGACGCCCCCCACTTTACCCCGCGAATCAGCGGCATACAGCAGTTGGCCACCGGGGACTATGCCCTGTCCATCCTGAAGGCGGCGGACAAAGACGGCACGTCCTGTCAACGCTTTTTCTACGAATATGAGGCACGGCCGGGCATGGGGCACTTCATCCACACCTATCAGGGTGATGGCAACCCCTTGCCCTCTTTCGCGGGGGAGCCGGTGGCCGTCTCGCTGCCAGAAGACCTAAATGACTTCGCGCAGGGCGCCTGGCGCAGCCTGAACGAACAAAACCGTGTGGCATTGTTTGCGCGCGCGGCCAACCACGAAGGCAAGGTGCTGACGCTGCATGTGTTTAACCGACATGTGAAGGAGACCATATGAACCAGTTGACGCTGAAATACGGCTGCAACCCCAACCAGAAGCCGGCTTCGGTAAGCATGGCGGATGGCAGTGCGCTTCCGCTGGCTGTGCTGAACGGTAACCCCGGCTATATCAACTTTCTGGACGCGCTCAACGCCTGGCAGCTGGTGGCGGAACTGAAGCAGGCCACGGGCCTTGCGGCGGCGGCGTCATTCAAGCATGTCAGTCCTGCGGGGGCGGCGGTGGGGCTGCCGCTGTCAGACGAGCTTAAGCGTGCCTGCTTTGTGGACGACCTGCCGGGGCTGGATGCATCGCCCCTGGCGTGCGCCTATGCCCGGGCCCGCGGGGCGGACCGCCTGTGCAGCTTTGGCGACTGGATTGCGCTGAGCGACACGGTGGATGAGGTCACCGCGCGGCTGATTGCCCGCGAGGTATCCGACGGCGTCGTGGCGCCGGGCTATACGCCCGAAGCCCTTGCCATCCTTAGCGCCAAGCGCAAGGGCGGCTACGCCGTGGTACAGATGGACAAAGACTATGTGCCTGCCCCGGTGGAAACCCGGCAGGTGTTTGGCGTCACCCTGACCCAGCGCCGCAACGACCAGATGATTGATGACAGCCTGCTTGGCACGCTGCCGACCCAGGTTAGCACCCTTTCTAAGGATGCCCGCCGCGACTTGGTGGTGGCGATGATTACGCTGAAATACACCCAGTCCAATTCCGTGTGCTTCGCCAGGGATGGCCAGGCCATCGGCGTGGGCGCGGGGCAGCAAAGCCGCGTACACTGCACCCGCCTGGCGGCTGATAAAGCGGACCTGTGGCACCTGCGCCAGCATGAAAAGGCGTTGACCCTGCCCTTCCTGGAAGGCCTTGGCCGCCCGCAACGGGACAACGCGGTGGACGAATACCTGAGCGGCCGCCAGGCAGAGTTGTTGGCGGATGGCCGCTGGCAGCAGTTTTTTACGAGTAAGCCCGAGCCCTTTACCCAGGGCGAACAGCGGGCGTACCTGGACAGCCTGACGGGCGTATCCCTGGCGTCGGACGCGTTTTTCCCGTTTGATGACAGCATCCTGCGCGCGGCGAAAAGCGGCGTAAGTTACGTCGCCCAGCCCGGCGGCTCTCTGCGGGATGACCAGGTCATCGCGGCCTGCGACCGGCTGGGCATCGCCATGGCGATGACGGGCGTCCGGCTGTTTCATCACTAATGCAACAAACGGTGGGAGGAACCATGCGCATATTGGTCATTGGCGGCGGCGGCCGCGAGCACGCCATCGTCCGGGCGCTGAGCCAAGATGCCAGGGTAGAGGAGCTGTACGCCTTGCCTGGCAACGCCGGCATGCAGGAAGCGGTGCTGGTGCTCGGCAACGAAATGGATAATGCCTTTGTGGTGAAGAAGGCGCTTGAACTGCAAATCGACTTTTGCGTGGTCACGCCGGATGACCCACTGGCCAACGGCCTGGTGGACGCACTGGAGCAGGCGGGCATTGCCTGCTTTGGGCCCACCCAACAGGCGGCCATGATTGAAAGCAGCAAGGTGTTCGCCAAAGAGCTGATGGCGGAACACGATATTCCCACCGCCCGGTGGGTCACGGTGGACAGCCTGCAGGCCGGGCTTGCGGCCATCCAGTCGTTTCACTATCCGCTGGTCATCAAGGCAGACGGCCTGGCCCGCGGCAAAGGCGTGCTGATTGTGTTCAGCGAGCCGGAAGCCCAGCAGGCGCTGCGTGACATTTTCTCCCAGCGCATCTTCGGCCAGGCTGGGGCACGCGCGGTGATTGAGGAATATCTGGAGGGGCCGGAGGTCTCCGTGCTGGCGCTGACCGATGGCGCTACCATCGTGCCGCTGCCCAGCGCCATGGACCACAAACGCGCCCTGGACGGCGACCAGGGGCCCAACACAGGCGGCATGGGCGTCATCGCGCCAAACCCTTACTACACAGAAGACATCGCCCAGCAGTGTATGGAGCGCATCTATTTGCCCACATTGGAGGCCATGCGCAAACGGGGCACCCCCTTTCAAGGCTGCCTATTCTTTGGGCTGATGCTGACCAAGGACGGCCCCAAGGCGCTGGAGTTCAACGCCCGCTTTGGCGACCCGGAGACCCAGGCGGTGTTTACCCTGCTGGAAAGCAGCCCGCTGGACGCGCTGCTGGCCTGCCGTCATGGCGGGCTAAGCGCTGACAGCCTGCGCTTTGCGCCGGGCTATGCCTGCGGCGTGGTGCTGGCCAGCCGCGGCTATCCGGACAAGCCCGAGGTAGGGTTTCCCATTACCCAGACACCCAGCGATGCCCAGGTGTATTTTGCGGGCGTCAAAGGGGACAGCGGCGGTCTGACGACTTCAGGCGGGCGGGTGGCCACGGTGAGCGCCAGGGGGAATACCCTGAATGAGGCGATAGCGCGGGCCTATGCCGCAACCGACAGCGTGGTGTTTGAAGGCAGGCACATGCGCCGGGATATCGGGGCGCGTGCCCTGGCAAAACAGGAGGAACAGTAATGGTACGCAGAGTATATGTGGAAAAGCGCCCGGGCCTGCGCCACGAGGCGGATGCCCTAAAGCGTGAACTAATCGCGTTTCTGGGGCTAAAGGGGCTAAAGGACGTGCGGGTGATTAACCGCTACGATGTGGAAGGCCTGGACGCGGACGCATTCCAGCAGGCCATCCGCCAGGTGCTGAGCGAAGCGCCTCTGGATGAAGTCTATGACAACCTGCCCCAGCATGACCCCAGCCGGCTTTTCGCGCTGGAGTACCTGCCCGGCCAGTTTGACCAGCGCGCGGACAGCGCCGCCCAGTGTATTCAGCTGATTACCCAGGGGGAGCGCCCCCTGGTGCGCACCGCGCGGGTGTATCTGCTGTCGGGCGACCTATCAGAAGAAGACGTGCAAACGGCGCTCAACCACGTGCTGAACCCGGTGGAAAGCCGCCTGGCCGACCTGGCGCTGCCGGGGACCCTGGCGCTGAGCACCCATCAGCCCGAACTGCCGCCGGTGTTGGATGGATTCCGGTCGCTCGACAGCGACGGCATCGCGGCGCTGCGGGCGGAGCATCAACTGGCCATGGAAGAAGACGACATCCGCTTTTGCATGGCGCACTTTGAAGACGCGGGTCGCGACCCCACGCTGACGGAGCTGAAGGTCATCGACACCTACTGGAGTGACCACTGCCGGCATACTACCTTTTTCACCGCCCTGGAGGACGTGGTCATCGACCACCCCGCCGCCCGGGCCACCTGGGAACGCTACGTTCAGGACCATGCCGCCCACCGGCCGCACAAACCCCATACGCTGATGGACGTGGCCACGCTTGCCGCCCGCGTACTGCGTAAGCAGGGCGGGCTGAAGGAACTGGTGGATACTGAGGAGCAAAACGCCTGCACCATCCGCGTGAAGGCGAACACCAAGCAGGGTCCGGAAGACTGGCTGCTGCTGTTTAAAAACGAGACGCACAACCACCCCACGGAAATTGAGCCCTTTGGCGGTGCAGCCACCTGCATCGGCGGTGCCATCCGCGACCCCTTGTCCGCCCGCGCGTATGTGTACGCTGCCATGCGGGTGACGGGTGCCGCCGACCCACGCCAGGCGGTGGAAGATACCATCCCCGGCAAGCTGCCCCAGCGCAGCATTACCCTGGGGGCGGCGGCGGGCTACGCCAGTTACGGCAACCAGATTGGCGTGGCTACCGGCCACGTGAAGGAACATTACCACCCCGGCTATGCCGCCAAACGCATGGAAATCGGCGCCGTATTGGGCGCCGCGAAGGAAGACCATGTGCGGCGCGAGCGCCCGGCCCCCGGCGATGCCATCATTTTGGTGGGTGGGCGCACCGGGCGGGACGGCATCGGCGGGGCCACCGGCTCCAGTGTTGCCCACACGCAGGACTCTGTGACTGAGTGCGCGGCCCAGGTACAAAAGGGCAATGCCCCGGAAGAGCGCAAACTACAGCGCCTGTTCCTCAACCCGGATGTAACCCGCATGATTAAGCGCTGCAACGACTTTGGCGCGGGCGGTGTGTCCGTGGCCATTGGTGAGCTGGCCGACGGCGTGCACATCGAGCTGGAAAAGGTGCCCGTGAAGTACCAGGGCCTGGCGGCGACTGACATCGCCATCAGCGAAAGCCAGGAGCGCATGGCGGTGGTGGTGGCGGCGGAGGACGCTGAAGCCTTCATCGCCCGGGCGCTGGAAGAAAACCTGGAAGCCACCTGGGTGGCGACGGTCACCGATGACGCCACCATGCGCATGACCATGGACGGCGAAACGGTGGTCAGCCTGCCGCGCGCGTTTCTGGATACCAACGGCGCGCCCAAGCGCACCACGGTGCGCATTGAAGCAGGGCTTGCGCAGGATGCCCCAGAGGTGCAGGGCTTTGCTTCGCAGCTGATGCAGCTGGCGCAAGACTTAAACGGCGCCTCCGGCCGCGGCCTGGGTGAGCGCTTTGACAGCACCATTGGCGCCGGCACGCTTTCGATGCCCTTTGGCGGCAAGCACCAGCTGACCCCGCCCATGGCCATGGCGCACCTGCTGCCCATACCCGGCGGCACGGACACCTGCTCGGTGATGTCGGCGGGTTTTGACCCCTTCATATCCCAGGCCGACCCCTACATGGGCGGCTATCTGGCGGTGGTGGAGGCCATGAGCCGCCTGGCGGCCAGCGGCGTGGACACCCAAGGCGCGTACCTGACCCACCAAGAATATTTCCCCAGCCCCGGCACCGACCCGGCCCGCTGGGGCCTGCCGCTGGCGGCACTGGCGGGGCTGGGCACCACCGCTGTGGGCTTCGAA
>CAYFSN010000084.1:0-8512 GCA_964345845.1 uncultured Christensenella sp. | reverse complement strand
GTTAGGCCTGCTGCTGGCCACCATCGGCCAGGACCCCATGTACGGCGTGCAGCGCCTGACCTTCGGCTCCAACCAGCTGCTCAGCGGCATTGAGATGATTCCGGTGCTCATCGGTATCTTCGCGGTGACCGAGGTACTGAACCAGACCATGGAAAAGCGCCGCCTGAAGGCGGAAGACGGCATTGGCGGCGGCCAGGTGAGCACCAAGATGCCCAAGTGGGCGGAATGGCTGTCCATCAAGTGGGTCATCCTGCGCAGTTCCATCATCGGCACCATTGTGGGCATTCTGCCCGGCGCCGGCGCCACCATCGCCTCCTTCCTGTGCTACTCGCTGGAGACCAAGTTCTCCAAGCATCCTGAAAAGTTTGGCACCGGCATCATCGACGGTGTTGCCGCTTCCGAAGCCGCCAACAACGCGGCCACCGGCGGCGCCATGGTGCCGCTGCTGAGCCTGGGCATCCCCGGCGGCAACGCGGCTGCGGTTATGATGAGCGCGCTTGTCCTCAAGGGCGTTCAGCTTGGGCCCCTGCTGCTGGTCAACCAGCCCACCTACCTGAGCGCTACCTTCCTCACCATGATTATTTCCAACATCGTCATGGTGTTCGTGGCCATCGCCATCGCCAAGGTGTTCGCGAAGATTCTGTCCATCCCCTACAGCTTCCTGGGCCCCATCATCATCATGCTGGCCATCATTGGCTCCTACGCCACCTCCATGAACATCATGGACGTGAAAATCATGGCCATCGCGGGCATCGCGGGTGTACTGTTCAAAGTCATGAAGTTTAACTCCGCCGCCCTCATCCTGGGCCTGGTGTTGGGCACCATCGTTGAAGGCAACTTCAGCCGTGCCTATACCATGAGCCGCGCGAACATTTTCGACATGTTCAACCGTCCCATCGCCGGCACCATCATGGTGGTGTGCATCATCGCCCTCATCTACCCCCTGGTGGGACCGACCATCAAAGCGCGCTTCGGCAAAAAAGCCAAGGTAACGCAAGAGTAATCACCGCTTACAGGGCGCAGGCAAGTGCCTGCGCCCTGTTTCTTAAAAGGCTGTTGAAAGGGCTGTGAAGTGACCATTGTCTATACCCTGCTGGCGGCGTTTGCCGTTGGCTGGCTGCTGGACAGGCTGCATGTGCCCGGCGGCATGATGGTGGGCGCGGTCATCGGCGCGTGCGCGCTGAACCTGCTGACAGGCCTTGCCGGCATGCTGGGTGAAGCCAAGACCGCCGCGCAGATTGTGGCGGGGGCGTTCATTGGCTCGGGTGTGCGGCGCGAGGACCTCAAGCAGATGCGCTCCATCCTGCAGGTGTCCGCCATTGTCATTGGCTGTTTGTTTGTTGTCAACGTGGTCAGCGGGCTTGTCATTACGCTTGTCAGCCCCCTGGACCCTTTAACCGCGCTGATGTCCACCACCCCAGGCGGCCTCAGCGATATACCTATCATCGCCTCAGAAATGGGGGCGGAGCCCGCTCCGGTGCTGGCCATGCAGCTGGTTCGGTTTGTGCTGGGCATCGCCGTCTTCCCGTGGCTGATTGGCCGGCTGCCCAAGGAAGAACAAAAGGCCGCCGGCGGCGCCGCCTATAAGGCCCCCAAGGGGGACTTGCCCCACACCCTGCTGACACTGCTTGTAGCGACAGGCTTTGGCCTGTTGGGCAGGCTAAGCGGCATGCCGGGCGGCACCATGGCGTTTGCCACACTGGGGGCCATCGGCTTTAAACTGCTGTACCCCAAGGCCTGCCTGATAAAGCCTGTGCGTAAGGCAGCGCAGTGCCTGTCCGGCGCGTACGTGGGCGCGGGCATCGGCATGGCGCAGCTGCTGGCCTTAAGGCACCTGGCGTTGCCCGTGGTGGTGCTGGTGGTCAGCTATACCCTGGGCGCCATCGTCATCGGCGGCCTGCTTCAGCGCCGCGGGGTGTTCAACCGCCGCGAATCGCTATTGGCGGCCACACCCGCCGGCGCCAGCGACATGGCGCTGATCTCCGCCGACCTGGGCGTATACAATGTGCAGCTGACATTGCTGCAGGTCATGCGCCTCATCGTGGTCATCACCCTGTTTCCCACCCTGCTTCAGGCCATCGCGCGCCTGATTCAACCCTAAAGCAAGCCCGCGGGCTTTTCCCGCTTCATAACCCACAAGGAGGGAACGATATGCAACTGTTGAAAACCGCCATGTCCGGCACGCTGGAGTCCAGCGACGCGCAGGTGACGCTGGAGCCGGGCGGCCAAGGCATCCAACTGGAGATTCAGTCCAACGTCAAAGCGCAGTACGGCCGGCAGATTGAGGCCTGTGTGCGCGAAACACTGGCGAACCTGAACGTGGACAACGTGAAGGTGACCGTGGTGGACAAGGGCGCCCTGGAGTGCACCTTGAAAGCCCGGGTGGAAAGCGCTGTGTACCGCGCGGCCGACATCAACAGCGGCTTTCCGTGGGGAGGTGCCATCAAGTGAACAAGGATAAACGGCTGACGCGGCTGCGCCGCTCCATGATGTTTCTAAACGCTCAGCGCCCGGGGCTGCTGAAGGACGCGTACATCTACGGTGCCGACTCGCTGATGATTGACCTGGAAGACGCCGTGGCGGAAAACCAGAAGGACGCGGCGCGGTTTTCGCTGTATAACGCGCTGAAGACGGTGGACTACCGGGGTGTGGAGCGCATTGTGCGCATCAACGGCCTGGACACCCCCCACTGGCAGGAAGACATCCGGGTCACCGTGGCCGGCGGCGCCGACGGCATCCGCATCGCCAAGTGTGAAACCGCCCAGGACGTCAAAACGGTGGTGGAGCACATTGAAAAGGCGGAGGAAGAGTTTGGCCGCGAGCCCGGCAGCACCCTGGTGATGGCGGCGCTCGAAAGCCCGCTTGGCATCATCAACGCCTATGACATCTGCATCGCCTGCCCCGAGCGCCTGTTTGGCGTGGCCATTTCCGGCGGCGACTATCGCAAGTCCATGCAGGCGTCGTTCAACCCCGGCGGCATCGAAATGCTGGGGGGCCGGGCCAACATGCTCATCGCCGCCCGCGCGGCCGGCGTGCAGTGCTTTGACACCGTCTTCACCGATGTGGACGACACCGAGGGCTTTAGGGCCGAGGTCATCCAGAACAAGCAGATGGGCTTTGATGGCAAGAGCCTGATTAGCCCCCGCCAAATCGCCATCGTGCACGAGGTATTCACGCCTACGGAAAAGGAAATCCGCAACGCGGAGCGCATTGTGCGCACCGTGCGCGAGCAGGCCGCCCAGGGCATCGGCGTGTTTACGCTGGACGGCAAAATGCTGGACATTGCCTTTGTGCCGGGCGCGGAGCGCGTGATTGAGCTGGCCAAGGCATCGGGCGTGTATGAGGGGGACCTGTAAAATGAAAAATGCAGTGAATCGTGACATCCCGCAGGAAGTACTGGACATGGGCTACGAGCCCTTCCAGGGCAGCGACCACCGGGATATGAACAGCTACAAAAAGGCGGCGCCCACCGTGCGCATGCGCACCAGCCAACTGGAAACCAAGGTGCTGCCGTCCATCCGCGACGCCATCAAGGCAGTGGGCTTTAAAGACGGCATGACGGTGTCCTTCCATCACCATTTCCGCGAAGGTGACTATGTGGTGAACATGGTCATGAAGGAAATTGTGGACATGGGCTTTAAGGACATCACCATCGCCGCGTCCTCCCTGGGGCAGGCCCATGACCCGGTGGCGGAGTACATCGAGCAGGGCATTGTCACCGGCATACAGACCAGCGGCATCCGCGGCAAGATGGGTGAGGTGGTCAGCCACGGCAAGCTGAAGACCCCTGCCATTTTGCGCAGCCACGGCGGCCGGGTGCGCGCCATTGAAGAGGGCGAAGTGCACATCGACGTCGCCTTCATCGGCGCCCCCACCAGCGACTGCTACGGCAACGCCCGCGGCAAGGGCGGCAAGAGCGACTGCGGCGTGCTGGGCTACTCGGTGGTGGACTCCAAGTACGCCGACAACGTGGTGGTCATCACCGACTGTTTGGTGGACTTCCCCAACTTCCCCCCGTCCATCCAGGCGGTGGATGTAGACTACGTCGTGGTGGTGGACGAAATAGGCAACCCCAAGAAAATCGCCAGTTCCGCCGCGCGCTTTTCCACCGACCCCCGCGACCTGCTGATGGCGGAATATTGTGCCAAGGTCATTGAGGCGGCGCCGTACTTTAAAGACGGCTTCAGCTTCCAGACGGGCGCCGGCGGCCCCAGCCTGGCGGCCAACCGCTTCCTGGAGCCCATTCTCAAAAAGCATGACTACAAAATCAGCTGGATTATCGGCGGCATCACTGCCCCGGCGGTGGACTTGCTGAACAAGGGCCTGGTGGGCACCATCATTGATACGCAGGACTTTGACATCGCGGGCATTGAGTCCGTGCACAACCACCCACGGCACTTTGAAATGTCCACCTCCCAGTACGCCAACCCCGGCAACAAAAGCGCGTTCGTCAACAAGTTAGACTACGTCATTTTGGCCGCGCTGGAAGTGGATACCGACTTTAACGTCAACGTCATCACCGGCTCTGACGGCGTGCTGCGCGGTGCCCCCGGCGGGCATCCGGATACCGCGGCCGGCGCCAAGTGCTGCATCATCGTCACGCCGCTGGTGCGCGGCCGCATGGCCACCATCTGCGAGCAGGTGGTCACTGTGACCACACCCGGCGAGTGTGTGGACGTACTGGTGACCGACTACGGCATCGCCGTCAACCCCAACCGGCCGGACCTGCTTGAGGCACTGCAAAAGACCAAGCTGCCGCTGAAAACCATCAAGCAGCTGCAGGAGGAGGCCTATGCCATGGTCGGCACGCCCGACCCGCTGCCCTTTAAGGACCGGGTGGTGGCCATCCTGGAAGCGCGCGACGGCACCGTGCTGGACGTGGTGCGCGAAATCGACCCCATGAACTAAAGGGAGGAACTGCCGATGAAACTGCACAAGGAAGGCATGTATCTGATAAACGGCGCGCCGGCGCAAAATCACGCTGCTGTCAGCAAGGAAGACGCCCGCAAAGGCACCATTTCCTGGGACATACTGCAAAAGCATAACAAGTCGGGCGATGAACACAAGCTGCGCCTGCGCTTTGACTCGCTCACCAGCCACGACATCACGTATGTGGGCATCATCCAGACGGCGCGGGCCAGTGGGCTGAAAGCCTTTCCCATGCCCTATGTGCTGACCAACTGCCACAACAGCCTGTGCGCGGTGGGCGGCACCATCAACGAAGACGACCACGCCTTCGCGCTCAGCGCCGCCAAGAAGTACGGCGGCACCTATGTGCCCACCAACATGGCGGTCATTCACAGCTACAACCGCGAGGAAATGACCGGCTGCGGGCGCATGATTCTGGGCTCTGACAGCCACACGCGCTACGGCGCGCTGGGCACTATGGCCATTGGCGAGGGCGGCGGCGAGCTTGCCAAGCAGCTGCTGAACCGCACCTATGACATTGATGTGCCCGAGGTGGTGGGCGTATACCTGACCGGGTCTCCGCGCCACGGCGTGGGTCCGCAGGACGTGGCGCTGGCGCTGATCAAAGCGGTGTTTGAAAGCGGCTTTGTCAAAAACCGGGTGATGGAGTTCATCGGCCCTGGTGTAAAAAACCTGCCCGTGGAGTACCGCAACGGTATTGATGTGATGACCACGGAAACCACCTGCCTGACCTCCATCTGGCAGACAGACGAGCAGGTGCGCGACTACTACCGCGTGCATGGCCGGGAAACCGACTACAGAGAGTTGAAGCCCGCCGATGTGGCCTGGTACGACCGCTTCATCGAGGTGGACTTGGCGGCGGTGGAGCCCATGATTGCCCTGCCCTTCCACCCCAGCAACGCCTACACCGTGCGCGAGTTTTTGAAAAACGCCAAGGAACTGCTGGCCCAGGTGGACCAGGAAGTGAAAAACCAGTATCCAGACCTCAATATGCCGCCGCTTGCCAACAAGCTGGACGAGGAAGGCAACTTCCACGTGGACCAGGGCATCGTGGCGGGCTGCTCCGGCGGCACGTACGACAATGTATGCGTGGTGGCCAACATCATGAAGGGGCACAGCCCGGGCAATGATTCCTTTACCTTCAGCGTGTACCCCGGCAGCCAGCCGGCCAACCTGGCGCTGTCCAAAGCCGGCGTCAGCGCCGACCTGCTGGAAAGCGGCGTGCTGATGCGCGAAGCCTTCTGCGGGCCGTGCTTTGGCGCGGGCGATACGCCCCGCAACGGTGGCTTCTCCATCCGCCATACCACCCGAAACTTCATCAACCGCGACGGCTCCAAGCCCGATGAGGGCCAGCTGTCCTATGTGGCGCTGATGGACGCGCGGTCCATCGCCGCCACCGCCAGAAACGGCGGCAAGCTCACCCCCGCAGACGAGATTGACTACCAGGAGCAGGTGCCGCCCTATCAGTACGACCCCGGCCTGTACAAGCGCCGTGTGTTCACCGCTGAAAAAGCCGACCCCACCGTGGAACTGGTGATGGGCCCCAACATTAAGGACTGGCCGGAAATGCCGGAAATGGCCAAGCACCTGCTGGTGCAGGTGGCCAGCAGCCTGCAGGACCCGGTGACCACCACGGACGAGCTGATTCCCTCCGGCGAAACCAGCTCCTACCGCTCCAACCCCATCCGCCTCAGCGAGTTCACCCTCAGCCGGCGTGACCCGGGCTATGTGGGCCGCGCCAAGGACGTGGCGGCGCTGCGCGAGCAGTTGAAGGCCGGCGAAACCGTACAGGCAGTGGCTGACGCTATTGCCGCCGCCGGCGTTGATGTGAAGGCTGAAGACATCACCCTGGGCAGCGCCGTGTACGCCCACAAGCCCGGCGACGGCTCCGCCCGCGAGCAGGCGGCCAGCTGCCAGCGTGTGCTGGGCGGTGCGGCCAACTTTGCCCGCGAGTACGCCACCAAGCGCTACCGCAGCAACCTCATCAACTGGGGAATCTTCCCCTTCCTGTCGGAGGAAACCCTGGAGCAGGGCGAGTACGTGCTGGTGCCCAACCTGCGCGCCGCCGTGGAGGAAAACCACGACGCCATCCCCGCCTACGCCATCAAGGACGGCAAGGCCCGGGACATCACCCTGAAACTGGGCGGCCTCACCGCGGACGAACGGCAGATTCTGCTGGATGGGTGCCTGATTAACCACTACCGGAAGAACTAAACTTGCCGAGCCGCGGCATGCCCGCGCATGCCGCAAAAAGTGCTTGCAATACCGTCCGCCTCATGTTACGATGCAGATAGTTCTTATACCATACCAAGAACTGTCGGGTTGCTACAATAAGGTAACAAACCGAAGAGCTCTGACGCCCTTAGGGGCGTCATCTCTTTTTTATTTTTTGACAGAACACCGCCATACGCCTATACTCTGCACATAAGAAAATGTATCAATGAAAAAGGAATATATTTATCATGAAAACATTTAACCGCAAGGACATCCGCTACGGATTGGGACTGGACATCGGCATTGCCTCTGTCGGTTGGTGCGTTGTCGCCCTCAATGAGGCCGACGAACCATGCGGCATTGTAGACATGGGCGTTCGGGCCTTTGACAAGGCGGAGAACCCCAAGGACGGGGCATCACTTGCCCTACCGCGCCGTGAGGCGCGCAGCGCACGCAGGCGGGCACGGAGGCGTGCGCACCGCAAGGAGCGCATCCGCAGCCTGCTGGTAAAGGAAGGCTTGTTGTCGCAGGGTCAGCTGGAAAGGCTGTTTGATGCCAAGGGGTTGAAGGACATCTATGAACTGCGGGCAGAGGGGCTGGGCATGCCGCTAAGCCCCGAGGAGTTTGCCCGGGTGCTGATCCATCTGTCCCAGCGGCGCGGCTTCAAATCAAACCGCAAAGCGGATGATGCGCAGGAAAAGAGCAGCAAGAAAAGTGAGGACGGAAAACTGCTGACGGCGGTGAGCGCCAACCGCGAGCGTATGGTAGCGGGCGGGTGGAAAAGCGTTGGGGAAATGTACGCGCGGGACTCCTTTTATGCTCACCAAAGGCGCAACAAGGATGGGCAATACCTGTCCACTGTACACCGCGACTTGGTGGCAGAGGAGGCCCGATTATTGTTTGCGAGTCAGCGTGCTCAGGGTCAGACGTTCGCGTCGGAGGTGCTGGAGGAAGGTTTTCTAAACATTCTGCTTGGTCAGCGCTCTTTTGATGAAGGGCCGGGCGACCCCAGCCCCTACGGCGGCAGCCAGGTAGAAAAGATGCGCGGCAACTGTCGGTTTGAAAAGGGTGAAAAGCGCGCCCCCAAGGCCTCCTATTCCTTTGAACAGTTTCGCTTCTGGGAGAAGGCGAACCATCTGCGCATCCTCACACTGTCGTCCAGCAGGCCGCTTACACCGGAGGAAAAGCAGCTGATTATGAAGGAAGCGCACGCAAAGGAGAGGCTGGATTACCGTCAGCTGCGAAAGCTGCTTGCGCTTGATGATGGGGAGCGCTTCAACGACCTCAGTTACCATCTTCCGTGCGCCAAACTTGCGGAGGGCGAAACCCTGTCCCGTGCGGAGGTCAACAAGGCGTGCGAGAAAAAGCT
>CAYFSN010000083.1:0-8623 GCA_964345845.1 uncultured Christensenella sp. | reverse complement strand
CCGTACACGCCGCTGGCGCGGATTGTAGTTGGAGGGCCTCGGCCCTCCAAACCTCCCTTGGGGGCTCTTTGAGCGTATGAGGGGCTGTCCAACTGAAGGACAGCCCCTTATTCATTGTGTGAATGTACTACAGCACGAACTTGGACGCGATGGTGAAGAAGATAAATAGGCTGCAGGCGTCCACCAGCGTGGTAATCAGGGGCGCCGCAGCAAGCGCCGGGTCCAGCTTGATGCGCTGGGCCAGCAGCGGCAGCACACAGCCAATGGACTTGGCAATGACCACCGTGGCATACAAGCTGATAGAAATCACAGCGGACATCACTGGGGTGGCGTGGTTGAGCCACATCAGCCGCAGGAAGGTGACGCTGGACAGCACCGCGCCGATAATCAGCGCGACGCGTATCTCCGTCCACAGCACGCGGAACAGGTCCTTAAAGCGTACTTCGCCCAGGGCCATACCGCGAATCATCAGCGTGGAAGCCTGCTGGCCGCAGTTACCGCCGGTGTCCATCAGCATGGGGATGGACGCGCTCAACAGCACAGATACCGCCAGTACATTTTCAAACTTGGCGATGATGGCGCCTGACATGATAGAGGTGAACATCAGAATCATCAGCCAGGGCAGGCGGTTGCTGGCCAGGGTGAGCAGCTTGGTTTTGAAGTAGGGCTCATCCGCGGGCGCCAGACCGCTCATCTTCTCAAAGTCCTCGGTGTTCTCTTCTTCGATGACGTCCATGATGTCGTCAGCGGTGATGATGCCCACCAGGCGGCCTTCGCCGTCCACTACCGGAATCGACAGCAAGTGATATTTGCGCACAGTGTCCGCCACCACTTCCTGGTCGTCGGTGGTTTTCACGGTAATCAGCGACGGGTCCATCAATGACGTCAGCGGCACCTCGTCCTCGCTGACCAGTATCTTGTGCAGCTGCACCGTGCCCTTTAGCTTGCGCTGTTCATCCACCATGTACAGCGTGTAGATGGACTCCTTGTCCACACCCGTTTCCTTGATGACACGCAGAGCGTCCGCCACCACCATGCCGGGCTTAAACTCACAGTATTCAATGGTCATCAGCGAGCCGGCGGAGTTCTCCGGGTACTTCAGGAACTGGTTGATAATGGCGCGCGTCTGGTGGTCGGTGTTTTTCAGCACGCGCTTGACGGCGTTGGCCGGCAGTTCTTCCAGAAAGTCCACCGCGTCGTCCATGAACATTTCGTCAATCAGCGCGGTTATCTCGGCATCCGCCATGGAGTTGACCAACATCTCCTGCTGGTCCGCGTCCATATAGCTGAATACATCCGCCGAAGCATCCTTGGGCAAAATGCGGAACAGCAGCAGCCGCTGTTCCGGGTCCAGCCCCTGCATAAACTCCGCGATATCCACCGGGTTCAGCATCATCAGGGCGCCGCGCAGCTGGCCATGGCGTCCTTCCGCCAATAGCGCCCTTAGCTTTTCTTCAATTCGATTCCACTCCAAATCCATCACCTCTGTCGCTTTTGATATACACACAAAAAGGCACCTGGTCGGTTTTCAAGTGCCACGACGTTGTATGATGTGCAGTAAAACGCGTTACGCGAGCCGGCCATCATGCATGGAACTAGGTCGCGGTACGTCTTCATTTGACTGACATCGAACGCCGTCATCCATGCTGGGCCACCTCCTCATGCAAAAACTGTATTCAGTATAAAGAGCCGTTTGCCCGCTGTCAACTTACTTTTAGCACCCTGCTGTGGTATACTTTTCATAGCACTTTATGGAGGCATTATGCGCGTTTGCGGCATCATTGCGGAGTATGATCCCTTCCACCTGGGGCACCTGCACCACGTAAACGTGGCCAGGGAACAGTCCGGGGCGGACTATGTGGTGTGCGTCATCAGCTCTGCCTTTACACAGCGCGGGCTGCCGGGCCTGTTTTCCACCCACGACCGGGCCAGCATGGCGCTGTCCGGCGGCGCGGACCTGGTGCTGGGCATGCCGGTGGCGTGGTCCTGCGCGCAGGCCAACCGCTTTGCGGCAGGCGGCGTGGGCATACTGAACGCATTGGGTGTGGTCACGCACCTGGCCTTTGGGGTAGAGCCCGATGCGCTGCCCTGGCTTCAAAAGGCGGCAGAACTGATGCGCAACCCCACCCCCGCCTATCAGGCGCGTTTGGCGCAGGAGCTAAGCGCCGGCCACCCCCTGGCGCGGGCGCAGGGAGAGGCACTGGCTGATACGCTGGACGGCGCCCAGGCGCACCACCTAAGCCGCCCCAACTTTGTGCTGGCGGCCTGTTACCTGCAGGCGCTCAGCGCGTTTGACAGCCGCATGACGCCAGTCCCCGTCCCCCGCCAGGGCGGCTACCACGATACGCAGCTTACGCCGCTGCCCTCCGCCACCGCAGTACGCGCGGCACTATTGCGCGGCGACTGGCAAGGGGTGAAGCGCTCGGTGCCGCCAACCACCTATGAGGTGATGGCGCTTCGGGCGGCACAAGGCGCCCTGCACCGGCCAGGGGCGCTGGACGCCTCGCTGCTTGAGCGGCTGCTGCATGGTGGGCTGGCCTGCGACACGGCCGAACTCTCAGAAGGGCTGGACCAGCGCATACTGTCCAAGGCCAAGCTGGCCACCGGGCGGGAAGAACTGGTATCCCTGGTGAAGACCAGGCGCTACCCCCGCGCGCGTATCCAGCGCGCCCTCAGCGGCATGCTGCTGGGGCTGCAGGCGGAGGTGCCGCCTGCCCCGCCCTACGCGCGCCTGCTGGGGCTGCGCAAGCGGGCGGAGCCGCTGCTCACAGCCATCAAGCAAGGCGGCTTTCCGCTTGTTGACCGCCCCGCCCGCGAAAGGGGCACGTACATAGAGCAGGACATGCGGGCCGAACAGCTGTGGTACTTGGGAGCGGGGCAACCCGCCGCCCGTGCCTGGCAGCAGAAAATGCCGCGCATTTAGCCGTTCATTAATCATTGCCCGCATGGCCTTCAAGGCGTCGCGGGATAAGCATCAAGGAGGAATCATGCGAAACATTCAGGCAAGCCGCATCACCCAAACCGTGGCCGACTTGTTCAAGGAGTGCAACTACGTCATCGGCAGTGACGTCAAGCACGCCCTGGAAACCGCCCTGCAGCAGGAGCCCTCGCCCCAGGGGCAGAACACCCTAAAGCAGATTCTGACAAACAACTGCATCGCCGCAGAAGAGCGCGTGGCCATCTGCCAGGACACCGGCTTTGCCGTGGTATTCGCGGACATCGGCCAGGATGTGCACATTGAAGGCGGCGACTATGAGGAGGCCGTGCAGCAAGGCGTGCGCGATGCCTACCTGCAGGGCTACCTGCGCAAGTCCATTGTGTCAGACCCCTTGTTTGACCGGGTGAACACCAAGGACAACACCCCGGCGGTGATTCACACCCGCCTGGTGCCCGGCGAGCGCATCACGCTGACCGCCGTCGCCAAGGGGTTTGGCTCAGAAAACATGAGCGCGCTGAAGATGCTGGTGCCCGCTGACGGCATCGAGGGCGTCAAGCGCTTTGTGCTGGATACGGTGAAGAAGGCGGGGCCCAACCCCTGTCCCCCCATTATTCTGGGCATCGGCATCGGCGGCAGCTTTGAGTACGCCGCCGTGATGGCCAAGAAGGCCACCGCGCTGCCGGTGGACCACCACAACCACGACCCCCGCTACCAACAGCTGGAGGATGACCTGCTCAGCGCCATCAACGCCACAGGCATCGGCCCCGGCGGCATGGGCGGGCGCTCCACGGCGCTGAAGGTACACATATTGGAAGCGCCCACGCACATCGCGGGGCTGCCTGTCGCCATCAACATCTGCTGCCATGCCGCCCGGCATGCCAGCGCGACCATATAAGGAGGCACCATGGACGTCATTCGCCTGAACCTGCCGTTGGATGAGAGCACCGTGCGCGGCCTGCGGGCCGGTGACCAGGTGCTGCTCAGCGGCAGCATCTACACCGGGCGCGACGCCGCCCACAAGCGGCTGGTCGCGCTGCTGGATGAAGGCAAACCCCTGCCCGTATCGCTGGAAGGGGAGACCATTTACTACGTTGGCCCCGCGCCCGCAAGCCCCGGCCACGCGGTGGGCTCCGCCGGCCCCACCACCGCCTACCGTATGGACGCCTATACCCCCAAGTTGCTGGCACAGGGGCTGCGGGGCATGATTGGCAAGGGCCTGCGCAACCAGCAGGTCATCGACGCCATGGCGGAGCACGGCGCGGTATACTTTGGCGCGGTGGGGGGCGCTGCTGCCCTCATTGCCCGCAGCATCAAAAGCAGCACCGTGGTGGCCTACGAAGACCTGGGGCCGGAGGCCATACACCGCTTTGTCATTGAAGACTTTCCCGTCATTGTGCTCATCGACAGCCATGGCGGCAACCTGTATGAAACGGGCCCCGAACTGTACAAACAAGTCGCCCTGTGATACCATAATGCCCATGTTTCGGCATTGGAGGAAGGGGTCTTTGGTACACATCCGGCGGTTGTTAGCGCTAGCGCTCGTCATGATATTGATGAGTGCCGCGACTGCATTTGCCGCCGAGTACGACCCCAACCACCCAGACCGCCTGAACACCGGTGATCTGTCCGCGCAAAGCGCCATTGTCATCGAAGTAGGCACGGGCGAAGCCATCTTTGAAAAGAACGCCGATGATATCCGGCCCCCTGCCTCCACCACTAAAATCATGACGGTGCTGCTGGGCATCATGATGAGTGAGCCCGAGGACATCGTCACCATCAGCCAAACGGCGGTGACCATACCGGAGGACGCGTCCAACATCGGCCTTGTGGCGGGCGAGCAACTGACCATGGGTGAATTGCTGCGGGCGACCATGGTGGCCAGCGGCCAGGATGGCTCCATCGCCATTGCCGAGCATGTCTCCGGCAGCGAGCAAAACTTTGTCGCCCTGATGAATGAAGCCGCCCAACGCTTTGGCGCGGTGAACACGCACTTCGCCAATTCCCACGGCTATAACGAGGAAAACCACTGGTCCACCGCGCGGGACCTGGCCATCATCACCCGCGTGGCCATGGAAAACGAAACCTTCCGAGAAATCGCCGCCATGACCACCTATACCCTGCCCCGCAACGAATGGCGGGACGCGCGCCGCATGAGCACGCAAAGCCGTGTCATGATGGAAGACGGCGAGGACAATGAGTTTTACTACCCGCCGTTAATCGGCATCAAAACAGGCCAGCACAGCCTGGCTGGCTACTGCTTTGTAGGCGGCGCTGACAAGGACGGCGTGGAGCTGATTTCCGTGATACTTAAAAGCGGCTCCCGCGCCAGCCGATGGAACGATACCAGAAAGCTGATGGAGTACGGCTTTTCCCAGTACGTATCCACCAGCATTGAGCGCATCTACGCCGAGCACCCCAAGGTGGTCGACATTTCCAGCTATGACCTGGAAGACGCAGACCTGGGCCGACTGCAGCTGAACATCCGCAAGCTGGACCCCTCGGCCGACGACCACCTGGTGGGCTTTGCCGGCCGCACGGACGGCTGGCTGCGCACCTATAACATGCGCACCAATGTCAACTTCACCCGCCGCCTGGAAGCGCCCATTGAAGCGGGCGAGGTCATTGGCACGCTGATGTACACTCCTGAAGACCCCACCAAGCAGCCGGTGGAGTACGAGCTGACCGCCGCGCGCAGCATCATGCGGCGTGCGTCCCTGGCGCCCAGTGTGGAGGAAATTAAAGCGTACACCGACGCCGACCCCAACCCCTTCCCCCGCTTTTCGCTGGAGTTTTTGCTGTTGGTGCTGGCCCCGGTGCTGTCGGTTGTTGTGTTAAGCCAGGTGCTGTTTAGGCTGCTGATGCGCAAGCGCAAGCCCAAGGTCAGCCGCAAGTCTCAGCGCTATACCACCCGGTACTACCGCTGAAGGGTGACCTGGGTGGACCGGAAGACCTGCTCAATCATGCGCCGGGCTTCCTCCATGCTTTCCCGCTGGGTGCGGGTCATGCCTTCGGGCGGCTCTATGATGCTTGGCAGCACCGCGAAATGGGTGCTGTTTTTTTCTAACCATCTACGCGTGAAAGTAGGCGTATAGCGCAATCCTACAAACTGCACGCC
The DNA here is from genome assembly GCA_964345845.1 of uncultured Christensenella sp. Classification (GTDB taxonomy): domain Bacteria; phylum Bacillota; class Clostridia; order Christensenellales; family Aristaeellaceae; genus UBA1038. Next base: position 2,570 of record CAYFSN010000083.1, on the reverse strand, counting down.
GTGCACCTCCGGGCACACCAGCATGTCCACATGCAGCAGGGTGCCGGCGGTCATCTCGCGGCTGGCGCGATTCTCCGTCAGCAGGGTGCCCAGCGAATAGGCGATGAGTACATCCCGCTGGCCGCCCAAAGGGTCCGGCCGCTGATAGACTTCCACCTGCTGCACCTGTTGGCCGCCGTAGCCCAGCACCATGTCCGCCCCTGCCTGCGCCAGGCGGTGGGCAAAGGTGCTCTGCTGCGCCGTGGGGCTTTGGCGGCTGCCGCCGTCCCACGCCACCGACACAATGACCAGGTCGCTGGTTTCACGCAGGCGGCTTACCTTTTCTTCCAGCGCGCCCAGTTCCCTGGCGGTTAATAGTACGGCCCGCTCTTCCTCAGAAACGGCCCGCTGCCCGGCGGATGACACTTTGTCCCCCACATGGAGCCAGGCAATGTTCAGCCCATTCACCTGCAGGCGCGCGGCCTCCAGTTGCCCCATGCCCAGCGGGCGCAAGCCCGCCTTGCCCACGGCTTCGGCTGTATCAAGCGCTGCCTGCAGCCCCAAATCCTGCCCCGATATACCGGGCAGCACCAGGGCATTGACCCCGGCGCCTTTCAGCACGTTGAGGGTTTCAGCCGTCACCACGCTGTCGCTGTTTCGCGGCGGCTCCTGCGCGATGACATGATCAAAGCCCAGCACCGTCAGGTCGCTGGGCAACTGGCGGCTGAGGGCACGCAACAGCGCGCCGCCGTCGTCCTGATAGGTAATGCTTGCTGTGATGTCGCTGTCAAAGCGCACCAGGCCGCCCAGGGTCATCATCAGGCTGATGGGGTCCCGGGCACGGAAGGGGGCCTCTGTTGGGCTTTCAGCCACCACCATGGGCGCCCCCGTTTGTGCTTCCGGGGCACCGGGCTGTGGGCTGGGGCGAGGGGTGGCGAACACGTTGGAGACGCTTTCGGCCAGCTCGGTTAGGTCCATGGCGGCCGCGGGGCTATCGCCGCCCAAGGTACGTACAAACGCGAAAAAGCCCACCACGGCCGCGGTGCACAGCAACAACACCAGCACCGTGCCCACGGACAGCCCATGCCGCCTGCGCACCCAATCCCTCCCGTTTAGCTCTGATTCTTTTCGTATATGATGCGTAACCCCTTGAGGGTCAACAATCCATCGATATGGTCAATGGCGCGGGACTCACTAGCAATCAGCCGAGCCAGGCCGCCTGTGGCGACCACCTTGGTCCGGGGCTCGCCCAGCTCGGCCTTCATGCGCTCCACGATGTAGTCCACCTGGCCCACATAGCCAAACAGCACACCCGCCTGCATGTTGCTCACGGTGTTCTTGGCGATGACACGCTCGGGCATTACCAGTTCAAAGTGGGGCAGCTTGCTGGTGCCGCTCACCAGCGCTTCACTGCTCAGCTTGATGCCGGGGCAAATACAGCCGCCTTGAAAGGCACCGCGGCCATCCACCACGCCAAAGCTGGTGGCGGTGCCAAAGTCAATGAATATGCAGGGCGCGCCGTAAATGGTATACGCCGCCACGGCATTGCACAGGCGGTCGCTGCCCAGTTCGCGCGGGTTATCGTATAAAATGTTGATTCCGCTTTTCACCCCCGGCCCCACAAACAGCGGCTCTTTGTCAAAGTAGTCCCTGCACATGTGGTCGATGGTGAAGTTGATGGTGGGCACCACCGAGGAGATGATGATGTCATCCACATCGCCAAGGTTCACGTTGTGATGGCGGAACATGCCTCCAAGCAGCGTGCCGTACTCATCAGAAGAATAGGTGCGGTTGGTGGAAATACGCCAGTAGCGCACCATCTCCTCCCCCGCGAACAGTGCGGTTTTGATGTTGGAATTGCCGATGTCCATGGTAAACAGCATACCGGGTGTCCTCACTTTTTCTGCATTACCTTGCGCAGCGCGTACAGCACCGGCGGCACAATCAACGCCGCGACCACCGCTTCACTGGTACCGGCAATGAGACCAGTGCCGATGATGAGCGACTGCACGGCTGCGCTGTCCAGCCCCGCCACACCGTAAAACAGCAGCATCATGCCCAGGTACAGCGCCGTGTTTGTAAGCGACCCCAAGGCCGAGGCAACGGGCGCCGCCACCTTTGCTGCGCGGCCATCCTTCATGCGGTGGTACACCAGGTGCGCCACCACGGGAATCAGCAGGCGCGGCACAATGGTCATCAGCAGCGCAAGCAATGGACTTGCCCCCAGCAGGTTGCCGGCCAGGGTGCTGGGCGCTGTGAACAGCCGAAAGGCGCTGACCGCGCCAAAGGTAAGCCCAAGCAGCATGCCAACCGGCAGCCCCAGCAGCAATGTGCCGATGATGACCGGCAAGCACAGGATGGTCACATAGATGAACCCCAGGGGAATCAGCCCCAAGGGGGTCAGGCCCAACAGCAGCACCAGCGCCACCAACAGTGCGGTCCAGGTAAAGCGGTTAATCTGTTTCATGTTTCCTCCGTTCAGGCTCCTTCAAGATGCCCGACATGTAAAGTTTCGGTTGCGGATGTCCGACCCGTGCGGTATCGGCAGCGACATTATAGCAAACCGCGCCTGCCGGCGCAAAAGAATTACC